>DATCAO010000414.1:0-4864 GCA_036512575.1 Puia sp. | reverse complement strand
ACCAATACCACCTGGTTATTTTTATCATCCGGAATCAATGCATTGGTCGGAATCATGATGGCCTTTTTGTCCAATCCGGAATGCACATCCACTTTCACAAAACTGCCGGGATTGGCTGTTGTATTTTCCAGAATGGCCCGCACGGTCATGTTTCTGGTAGACTGATTCACCTGTGGTTCCATGGCAATGATCCGGGCTTTTCTTTTCTTACCGGATTCATCCATGTCCACATCCACTGTTGCGCCCACTTTTAAAAACGAACTGTAGTCTTCCGGAATCAGGAAGTCAATCTTAATCTTGTCCAACTGGAGCAGTGTAGCGATGAGTGTGCCGGGCGAAACGTACGCTCCTACACTCACCTGACGAAGTCCGATATATCCGTCGAATGGTGCCTTCAGCAGCGTCTTGTCCAGCAGGGCCTGGTTATATTCTATATCTGCCTTATATCCGTTTACAATATTCAACGCGGCATCATAGTCAGCCTGGTTAATGCCATTCACAGCTAGAAGCTGTTTGTCACGGTCTTCTGTTTTCATAGCCAGTTCCAGCGCCACTTTACTCTTCTGAAGCTGGGCTTCCAGGTCGGCATTGTTAACTTTTGCGATCAGTGTACCTTTCTTGATCAGTGTCCCTTCCGGAACATAGAGATAGGTTAATCGTCCGCTGGCTTCCGGGTGAAGCTCCACGTATTCGTTGGCCACCACGGTTCCGTTCACCTCAAGCGTATTAGAAATGGGCTTTGTGCTTGCGATCAAAACATCGACAGCAGTGGGCGGAGATGCTTTAGGAGTGTCAGGATCTGATTTGTGTGAGCAGGCAGAGAACAAAACCAAAAATGGAATGATTCCAAAATTTCCGGACAGGTTTTTATTCATCCAGTGACTGATTTGATTTAAGTAGAAGCGGGAGTCAAAGATAGTGAGAACCGATTTTTTGGGTGGTTAACGTATGGTTTTTTTATTTAAACGGTTAAAACAGGGTTTGCTGAAAAGATCATGCCATGCGCCTGCTCAATTCCCGGTTGATCAGCCCAAGCTCTTTCCCCGTTTGTCCGCTCAGCGAGCTGTTCTCTTCGGCGCGACGCATCAGGTAAGGAACCACGTCTTCGATGGGCCCGAAAGGCAGGTATTTACTTACGGAACAGCCGGCTTTGGCGAGGTTGAACGTAATATGGTCACTCATACCATATAACTGCGAGAAATGAATATGGGGATGGTTAAAAGAAATCCCTTTTTCTTTGAGCAGCTCCGTTGCACACAGATTGCTGAAATCGTTATGGGAAGCTACGATCGAAGCAATATGTTCAATATGCTGGATGCAGAAGGCTACAGCCGCATTGTAATCGCGGTCGGTCGCCAACTTGTCAGTTTGTATGGGTGAAATGTAATTTTTCTCTATCGAACGTGCTCTTTCTTTTTCCATATAGGCGCCGCGAACCAATTTAACACCTAATACGAAATCCTTCAGCTGCGCGGCTTCCAGCATATCTTTCAAAAAGGACAGGCGGTCGTGCCGGTAGAGTTGCACCGTATTGTATACGCTTACTTTCTCCTTATTATATTCCGCCATCATTTGAATGCAAAGCACATCCACCGGATCCTGAATCCAGGTTTCCTCAGCATCTACCAACACAGCAATATTTTTTGCGGAAGCCTCTGCACAGATTTTGATCATGCGGCTGCGGACCCGCTCCCATTCGGCTTTTTCTGCTTCGGTAAACTCCGCCAGGGCTGCATTATAGCGCCTCATGAGTGAGCCGGGTGACTGGTCCAGGGAGTGATCGAGCTTCTCCAGCAATGCAAACCTTGCGATGCCGGTCACTTTAATACTGATGTATGGAATATTGGGTTGCGATGCCGCATAGTCAATCACGCGGATGAATTCCGTGCAGGCCTGGTCAAATCCAGCTTCTCCATTATCACCGCCTTCCACGCCATAATCGAGGATGGCCTGCACATGGAAAGCCGCCAGCTTTTTTGCAACCGGTGCTGTCTGCTCCAGGGTTTCACCACCCACGAACTGGGAGAAAATGGTTCTCCGGATCAGTCCCCTGATCGGCAGTTTGAGCCGGATGGCGACCGGTGTGATCCGTATGCCCAATTTCACCAGGAAAGCATTGCCCATGGCCTGAAACAGGAACCTGGCTTTTTTTAATTCAGCATTCGATTTGTAAGCAAACGCGTTCTCAGTATTTTCGAAAGAAACGGTGTTATCCATCATTTTGTTCCGGCTCTGGCAAAAGTAGTAGAAAAAGCTTAACGCTTAACGCCTAACGTCTAACGCTGGATTTTTAAGATCAGGACGTAAAACTTAAAGTGAAAAGATTAACGATAATCGATATACGATTAACGATTCTGGCCTTAGGCCTTAAGCCTTAAGCTTAAATTGCGTATTTTGGACCATGAAGATTTTGCGTACGCGCATTTACAAACTCTCTATTCCCATGTTCCCGTTCCGGATCGCCACGGGAACCATGAACCAAACCCAGAACCTGTTTATCAGGGTAGAAACCGAAGAAGGACTTACGGGCGTCGGAGAATGTTCCGCATTCCCCATGATCGTAGGCGAAACCCAGTCTACCTGTTTTGAAATGGCGAAAGATTTTGCTGCCCTCTGGAAAAACAAGACAGCACTGGATATTCCGGAACGACTGAATGAACTCGACAACTTTACGGCTTTCAATGCAACGGTTAAAAGCGCCTTTGACATGGCGCTCTACGATCTGGCCGCAAAGAAACAGGGATTACCACTTTATCAATTCCTGAACGGCAAAAAAAAACCACTGGAAACAGATCTGACCATCGGCATTGGCGATCCGGAAGAAATGGCAAAAACCGCCATCGAATTCAAGAACAAAGGTGTCCGGATCATTAAAGTTAAACTGGGTAGGGATGGCGCCACGGATATTCAACGGGTCCGGCTGATTCGCGAAGCCATTGGTCGTTCACTGCAGATCCGCATCGACGCGAATCAGGGCTGGGATTTTGATACCGCCCGTGAAGTACTTGTGAAATTGGGTGACTGTAATATCGCGTTTTGCGAACAACCGCTGCGTCAATGGAACGATCACCGGTTGCCTGAACTCCGGAAAATTTCTCCCATTAAGATCATGGCGGATGAAAGTGTGTTTAACCACCACGATGCGTTAAGACTCATCACCGCAGGGGGCTGTGACTACGTCAATATTAAGTTTGCCAAATCCGGCGGTATACAGGAAGCCCTGCGCATCAATGAAGTTTGTGAAACAAAAGGTATCGCCTGTATGATGGGAGGTATGCTTGAAAGCCGGCTGGCGCTGACCGCTTTCGCACATTTCGCCCTTTCGCAAAATAATGTTCAATTTTATGATATGGATACCTGCCTGCTCGGCCACAAAACAGATCCTGTAGTTGGTGGCGTTCAATATCATGGATTTTTTTTGGAAGTACCGGAAACACCGGGTATTGGGGCGGAGATGGACGAAGGATTCCTGAAGAGTTGTGAACAGGTTATTATATAATATGGAAAAAAGAAAAATTTGTCCCGCCGATCTTGGAAAGATATGATTGAACCGTTAGATTAAACAACTAAGAACATGAAAAAAACGCCAGAGGAATCACAGATCATCATGACAGAACTCGTGTTGCCCAACGACACCAATGTATTCGGTAACCTGATGGGCGGCCGGCTAATGTACTGGATGGATATTGCGGCCGCACTCAGTGCTACCAAACACTGTAACAGCCAGGTAGTAACGGCTTCAGTAGATAATATTACTTTCGAAAACCCGATTGAGCTGGGTAATGTCGTGCATATCGAAGCCAAACTGAGCCGGTCTTTTTCCACATCCATGGAAGTGCATATAAAAGTGTGGGGCGAAAGTTTCAAAACCCAGCAACGATATAAGAGCAACGAAGCCTATTACACATTTGTTGCCCTGGATGCCGACCGCAAACCCACACGCGTTCCGGAACTGGTGCCGGTTACAGAAGAAGAAACACGCATATTCGAAGGCGCCCTCCGCAGGCGACAACTCCGGCTGATCCTCGGTGGCAAAATGAGGCCGGAAGATGCTGATGAATTGAAAGCCCTGTTTATCCAGGTTAGACCGGGACTATGAGCGAGAGGCCCGAAAAAATAGAACCCCTGAAACCCATCAATTACCGGGTAGTGCTCAACATCGTCGTGCTGCTGATCATTCTTTCGCATTCGATAATTCGTGACGTTTATCTTGAAAAACAATATACTGGCGACCTGCGCAATCGCATCGTCGGCGCCCGCTTACAGAAAGATGGCAGGCTGCCATATTTTTATTATTGGCAGGCAAAGGACGGCATCCGGTACTTCGATCCCATCAATACCAATAAGAGTTCCGAAACCGTTTCTCCGATTACCGCAAGTCCTTTTTTTCACCAGCTCCTCTACCCCATTTGTGATCTGGATCAGAAAAGCCTTTCAAAAATCTGGTTCGCCTTTCAGTATATCCTGCTCGTCGCGATGATCTGGATTGCCTGCCGGATGACGAGTGATGGACGCACGCGATGGCTGATGGTCAACACCGCAGTCCTGTTTACGATGACGGAAGCCTGGAAATCGATTATCGTAAACGGACAGATCTATTTGTTCTATGCTTTTTTAATGCTTTGCGTCATCAGTCGTTTATTAAATAATAAAAAGGGTTGGAAGATAATAGGCGGACTGATCCTGGCCGTTTGGATACTCAACCGCCCGATCGGTCTCATCGTTATGGTTCCAATTTTGCTGCTATACAAACAGCAGCGCGTTTTTATCTTTTCAACGATTGCCGGTTTGATGGGGTATGGATTGTTCGTTCTGAGTTCTCCTTTTGAAAAATCCCTGTGGTTAAATTATGCAGACGGACTTC
>DATCAO010000413.1:0-2698 GCA_036512575.1 Puia sp. | reverse complement strand
CTCCGGAAAAATACCGATGGATATATTGTGTTTTAACAATGATTTCAATACCCTGACACTTTTTGCGCGGCGCTCCGTACTGCCCCGGTCCACCATCACCGCACCGCGACTATAGATAAAACCAAAGACGGGTATTTTTTTTGTCTCTTCCTTTGCCAGCATCCGGAAGGGTTGTTTGCGGATGGCCTTGAACAGACAGGGTATGTCCATATAAGAAGTGTGGTTGGCGAGAAAAATATAATTTTCAGCAGGGTGATACGTGGATTCGAAAATATTCGTGTGGCGGATGCCCAGGAGAAAATACCATATATCGGCCCAGACCTTGGCCATATACCAGATCAGGTTGCCGCCCCGCCGTTTTCCGAATAATGAAAAGATGAGCACCAGTGGAAATGCCAGCAGGGTGAAGAAGATGAACCAGAAGAGAGCGTAGAGAGTGTAGACTTTACTAAAGAAACGCGACATATAGTTGTTAGTTGTCAGTTGTTAGTTATTAGCGGTTTCCATTTCATCTGTGGGTATTTTGTAGGGCATATCATTCTAAGACGTTAACAACTAACAACTAACAATTTACAACTTCGTGAAAATACCGAATGTTTAATTACAATGACATTCCCATTCCACCCCGAGTTCCATGCAGGTGATGATGACCAGTTTTTCCGGTTCGGGCGCAACGATGATGCGCAGGTGCTGCTGCTCCGCCGTATAACCTTCCACCGCCCATTTCGGATCAGGCCTCCCTTCCGGATCACTTTTTGAATAATTGACCTGACCCTGATCCAGAATTTCCTGAATTTCCTTTGAAGTGATGTGGCGGCAGTCCATCCGGCAGCGCGCATGACGGGTAAATACCAGCCGGCCGTGCGGATCAAAAGGCAGTCGGCTGGTTTCGCCGGGTTGTTGAACATCTTTCCCTGATCCGGGCGAATGGCAGTTGATCATCAGGGAAAAAAACAAGAAAAAAAGGGTGAAACGCCGCATGTGTTAAAGTTACAGGCATAAACCGCCAAATAGACTCTGTTAACCGAATAAACGGGAATGAACTTATCTTTGCGGCGCATGACAGAAGCAAAAACCGTTGCGTTTCATACCCTGGGCTGCAAGCTCAATTTTTCGGAAACTTCTTCCATCTCCCGGCTGATGGAAAAAGAAGGTTTTGAGAAAAAACCTTTTGATGGACTAGCGGATATTTATGTAATCAATACCTGTTCCGTCACCGAAAATGCGGATAAGGAATGCCGTTACCTCGTGCGCCAGATTCAAAGAAAGTCACCGGAAAGTTTTGTGGTGATCACGGGTTGCTATGCCCAGCTCAAGCCTAAAGAAATTGCTGAGATACCCGGCGTGGACCTCGTATTGGGTGCAGCGGAAAAATTCAATATGGCCCTGCATATCCGCGAGCTCGTGAAAGGCGATCCGGCAAAGATCTGCAGTTGTGATATCGACCAGGTGCAGGATTTCCATTCGGGTTATTCTTTCAACGACCGGACGCGTGCCTTCCTGAAAGTTCAGGATGGCTGTGACTATTCCTGCAGTTTTTGTACTATCCCGTTGGCCCGCGGTAAAAGTCGCAGCGACAGCATGCAGCATGTTATAGAGAGTGTCCATGAACTGGCCGCCAAAGGAATCCAGGAAATCGTACTGACCGGCGTGAACCTCGGCGATTTCGGAAATACTGATCCCGAATCTAAAAGAAGGACCAACGATTTTTTTGAGCTCGCGCAGGCGCTGGATCAGGTAAAAGAAATGCCCCGTTTCCGCATTTCATCCATCGAACCCAACCTGCTCAACAACGATATCATCGAACTCGTGGCCAACAGCGACCGCTTCATGCCGCATTTTCATGTACCCCTGCAGAGCGGGAGCAATAAAATCCTTGCGCTGATGCGCCGGCGTTATCAACGGGAACTCTATGCCGACCGGGTGGCGCTGATCAAAACCCTGATGCCGCATGCCGCGATTGGCGCGGATGTGATTGTTGGTTTTCCGGGAGAAACAGATGAGAATTTCGAAGAGACCCGACAATTTCTTCACAGCCTCGACCTTTCCTACCTGCACGTCTTCACGTATTCTGAAAGAGAAAATACAAGGGCGATCGACATGAAACCTGTTGTGCCCATGCAGGTCCGCCATGAAAGAAATAAAATTCTGCGTAATCTTTCCTTTCAGAAATTACAATTCTTCACGGCGTTACACGCAGGACAAACCCGCAAAGTACTCTTCGAGCGCAGCCGCGACAAAGCCATGATGGAGGGATATACTGATAATTATATTAAGGTAGCCGTTCCTTTCCAGCAGCAATGGGTTAATCAGATTGTGGAATGGCGGCTTTGACGGATGACGGTCAACGGTCAACGGTCAACGGTCAACATTAATGTATTGCCCGTATCGTAATAACCACCACCATAAAGGCCTGCAATAGAAAAACTATAGTTCTTATCCAATTGGTACTAATTAGTCTGGCTATTTTTTCCGCATCATAACCGGTGATGGCCATTTCCCCCTGCAGTTTTCTTTGCCATTTGAACGTTGAAATCAACGCAATGATATTCAGGAGTAAGAAAAACATAACGGTGAACAAAGGAAGAAAATCCGGTTTGATAAATATCAAAAAAATATTCATCAGCAATAATAACATGACCGGAATAATTGAAGGAAATTTGGCCGCATCGTTATTGGCCTGCATATAATTCCTGAA
>DATCAO010000412.1:0-3163 GCA_036512575.1 Puia sp. | reverse complement strand
TAAAGCAGATGATCGATATTAAAGTACCGGCCGTTGGCGAGTCCATCAGCGAGGTAACCCTGGTGAAATGGCTCAGGCAGGATGGCGACTATGTAGATCGTGACGAAGTGATTGCCGAACTGGAAAGTGAAAAAGCCACGTTTGAAGTCAATGCAGAAAAGGCAGGGTCCCTGAAGACCCATGGCAAAGAAGGAGATACCCTGAAAATTGGTGACGTGCTCGCCAGTATCGACGAATCCGCTGCAAAACCTGCTTCAAAGGAGAAAGAATCCACCTCCAATGGTACTCCGGTTAAAAATGCCGAACCGCTCGCCAAACTGGCCTCCGATAAAGTGGTTGAGTCCCAGGCAACAGAAAAAAAAGCAGCCGGCAGCGAACCGAAAGCTACACCGGTAGCCGCAGCAATCATCACAGATAAAAAAGTAGATACCGGAAATATCAAACCTTCAGGAGCAAATGGCAAAATAGTCAAACACGATGTGCTGGATGCGCTGAACAATCCGGGAAGACTGCCCGGCAAAGCCTTATTTGGAAGGGATCTGCGCAGGGAAAAAATGAGTAACCTGCGAAAAACGGTTTCCCGCCGTCTGGTGGAAGCTAAGAATACCACGGCCATGCTCACTACATTTAATGAGGTGGACATGAGCGAGGTGATAGCCCTTCGCACAAAATACAAGGACAAATTCAAAGAGAAACATGGTGTGAACCTGGGCTTCATGAGTTTTTTTACGAAGGCTTGTTGTTATGCTCTCCAGGAATGGCCCGCAGTAAACGCTTATATTGACGGTGAAGAAATTATTTATCACGACTACTGCGATATTTCTATTGCGGTTTCGGCACCCAAAGGACTGGTGGTTCCTGTAATTCGCAATGCGGAGAGCCTGAGCATGGCCGAGATAGAAAAGAAAGTAGTGGAACTGGCTGGCAAGGCACGCGACAACAAACTGAGCATGGAAGAAATGCAGGGCGGTACATTTACCATTACCAATGGCGGTGTATTCGGTTCATTAATGTCCACACCCATTATCAATATTCCCCAGTCCGCCATCCTCGGCATGCACAAAATCGAAGAAAGGGCCGTGGTAGTCGGCGGACAGGTCGTAGTCCGACCCATGATGTATCTGGCGGTTAGTTATGATCACCGCATCATTGACGGCCGCGAATCGGTCAGTTTCCTTGTTCGGGTAAAGGAACTGCTCGAAAATCCCGACCAGCTTCTTTTCGGGAAAGACCCGGTAAAAACACTTCTTGAATTGTAAATTATTTAGTTCTGTTAATTGCAATCACTCATCATTCATAACGCATCACCAACCAGAGAATTTCGCCAATGAAATTCGATAACCTGCTCCGGTATGCCATTCGCATCCTGACAGCTTACAAAGGAGAGAAACCTTTAACCGGGTGGCTTAAGAATTTTTTCCGCGTGAATCCTCAAATGGGATCCCGGGACAGGAAACAGGTCAGCGAAATGGTCTATTGTTATTTCCGGATGGGCCATGCATTGAAAAATATTTCTCCGGAAGAACGTATTTTATCAGGTCTTTTTCTTTCCAATGCCGTACCGGAGCCCATATTGGAATACCTGAGACCGGAATGGCATGTTCAGATAGAAAAAACACTGGAAGAAAAGCTGGAAATCCTGCAAAGGACCCATCCGGATTTCGACCTGCTGGAAATCTTCCCCTGGAAAAATATGTTGAATGCGGGCATGGATCATCGGGCGTTTTGTTTGTCCTTTTTAGAAAAGCCGCTTTTATTTATACGCGCCCGGCCCGGGCAGGAGCAGACCCTGTTGCATAAGTTGGAAAACCACGGCCTGCCTTTTTGTGATGCGGATCCTTTGGCAGAACTTCCATTCAAAACATGGTCTTTTGCAGGCGGCTCCAAACTGGACGATCATTTTTTATTAAACAAGGAAGCCGTTGTGCAGGACCTCAGTTCACAACGGACTGCCCTGATACTGAAACCCGATGCGAAAAGAGAGTTTGAAGTTTGGGACTGCTGCGCTGGAAGTGGCGGGAAATCGATCCTGCTGTCCGACCTGTTTCCGGGATGTCATTTAACGGTGTCGGATATGCGCGATTCCATATTAAAAAACCTGACCACCCGATTGGGGGAAGCAGGTATCCGTCCCGCTAACCAGTTTCAGGCCGACCTGACCGATCAGAACGATCTGCCACGTCAGTCCTTCAACTTTATTACTGCCGACCTGCCCTGCACGGGCAGTGGAACCTGGAGCCGGAATCCCGAAGCGCTCTTTTATTTTGATCCGCAGACCATTTCAAATTATCAGCAACGACAGGGGAAAATACTTTCCAATATCATTACCCGCCTGAAATCCGGCGGCATACTGGTTTATATTACCTGTTCTGTATTTGCCGAAGAAAATGAAGGGGTTACCAGCAGTCTTCTGGAATCAGGTTCCATGCAGTTGGAAAAACAGGAACTCATCTGCGGTTACGGCAAGCAGGCCGACTCCATGTATGCGGCCAGGTTCTTGAAAATCCGGTGAAGGAAATGTCCAGTTAAGTTTTATAAACCATTCCATATTTTCCCGCAATCTTCAAAATTTCCCGGGCCGTCTTTGCTTTGAATGGTAATCCCTTAGGCGTGCCAATCTGCCTGAAGAAGTCCTCAAAACCCGCAGGCGAATATCCAAAAGTAAACATGAGTGTATCAGAACTATTGTTTTGTATGCTGTGCCAGGTGGCGCGCGGAACCAATCCACTGGTTCCTGGTTTAACGGGGAACTCCACGCCATCAATTTCAATGATTCCATTTCCCTTTTGAAATATAAAAAATTCATCCTCATTTAAATGTTTATGCACCGGAATTTTACTGCCGGGTTGAATTTCTTCAGAACAAATGGATATGGTTTCAATGGAATCTTTCTTTTTGGAGACCTGAATGGTTATTGGCGTATTTTCTCTGACAAAAAAAGTTTCACCGTCTTCCGGCTGGTGCACTACACCCTTTTTGTCATCTGGTTTAGTCAGTCCGGCCAGACGTACTGATGAGATAAATGGGCTTAATAAACCAAGAGACGAAAGATGTATAAATGTTCTCCTGTCCTTCATTTTGGAGTTTTTATAATTGTGAAATAACCATTTAATTAAATACAATACACCAGCTCAGTCAAAAATCTTCGCCGGATTCAAAATGC
>DATCAO010000411.1:0-2504 GCA_036512575.1 Puia sp. | reverse complement strand
TTGAAACCGGTCTTCCAGTAACTGGTTCAGCCATTCCTTCACAACGGTTTTTCCGTTACTGCCGGTAATACCGACTACGGGCAGGTCAAATTGCTGTCTGTGAAAAGCCGCCAGCTGTTGCAGGGCACGGAGGCTGTCTTTAACCCGGATAAAATTGGCCTGTGGAAAATCCCGCAGTTCCAAATCACGGCAAACAACAAAATTTCGTACACCACGGAGGTAGAGATCCTGTATAAAAATTTCCCCATCCCGCCGCGGTCCAGGTAAAGCAAAAAACAGACTGGTCTCCGGATAAACCAGCCGCCGGCTGTCCGTCAACAAATGTTCCACCGGATCATCCTGATTGAATTGCAGGAAAGATCCTGAAATGATCGACGCGATATGCCGGATTGAATGACTCAGGTATTTTAATTTTAAGTTGCTGAATGTTTTCCCTCCCTCAGCATGGACAGCAAAATGGAACTACCGATACATACCACAATAACAACCAGTGAAACCATTATAGAGATTTTTATATGTATCAGTTCAATGGTCATTTTCAATCCCACAAAAACCAGCACCGTCGCAATGCCTTTCTGCAGGTACCGGAATTTATCAACAGCTCCCTTCAACAGGAAAAACAAGGATCGCAGACCCAGCACGGCAAAAATATTTGAAGTGTAAATGACCAGTCTGTCCTGGGTTATTCCAAACACCGCGGGAATAGAATCCAGTGCAAAAACGATATCGGTTGAGGCAAGCAGAACGATCACCACAAAAATAGTAGTATAATACTTTTTTCCATCCCGGCGGATGGATAGTTGTCCGTTACCGTCTTCCGCAATCAGCGGCAGGAATCGCTTCAGCATACGATATGCCTTGTTTTTTTCCAGATCGCCCGATACTTCCTTTTTGGCAAAGAACATCGTAAGGCCTGTATAAACTAATACAGCTCCAAAAATATACAGCAGCCATGAAAAACGCGTTACCAGTTCAATACCGGCAGTGATAAAAATAATGCGGAATAAAACAGCAAGCAGGATGCCGATCAGCAAAACACGCCCAAAAAATCTTTCATTGATTGAAAAGAAAGAAAAAATTAATATAAACACAAAAATATTGTCAATGCTCAGGCTCCATTCCATGAGATAGGCACTCAGGTATTCAAGGGCCTTTTGCTGGCCGTTATATACAAATATGAAGACGCCGAATGCCGTCGCCATGGCCACCCAGAAGAATGTCTGCAGGAGTGCCTTCTTCATGGTCACAACAGACCCTTTTTTACTGAGCAGGCCAAGATCAAAGGTCAGCGCAAGGATGAGCGCAGCACCAAAAATGAGGTATGTAATTTGCAAATGATCCAACCGCAAGGGATTTAAAATTGCTAAAAAGTTCCTGAACTGTATTTTCTTTTCCGGGTATACTGAAAAATCAGGCCGCAAATCAGAATAACCCCCAAAGGCAGGCCAATATTGATGAACTGCCAGAAACTTCTTCCGTCTTCTGTTTTTTCAGGATCCAGCAATCTCAGTGAATAATCCTTGGATCTGGCTTCCAGAATGCCGTTGGGACTTACACAATACTCGATGCAGTTGCTTAAAAATTCTGCGTTGGCAAAAGTATAGTTGATGTCTTTGCTGAAACCAAGCGGGAGGGGCCTGCCGCGTTCGTCCAGATCATTCATCACGAGGTCGCCATCCGCACAAACAATAATACGTGCACTTTTTTCAGCCGAACTCAAAAATGGTTGCCTGTAAACCCTGGCAAAGCTGTCCTTTAGGGCATCCGGCAACCGGTTGGCATACAGGGAATGAAACCTGCCTTCCAGGAGTACGGCCGCAGGCACATGGGATTGCTGGAAAAGCTTTGGATCCGCAGCCATTTTAACCATATCCAGAGAAATCAATGCAGGTGTTGCTACTGTTCTGGCATTAGGGGAAGATTCCAGTAAAATGGTTTTCCTGATATCGGTGGCTTTAACAGTATCTACCGAATTGGTAAATTTAGAGTATACCGGGTCAAGATTCCTGGTGATCAGTGAACCGGAACTTCCGTCCAGCAAAGGATAATAAGGCCAGGGCATTAACTGAAACTGGGGTTTGCCACCCTGGGTGCCAACGACCAGGTTGATGCTGGCGCACTGCATATCTTCCAGAAGATCCTGGTTTAATCGCACACCATAACGAAACAGGAGATCATCCAGATTCAGCCCGCGGTCGTAAGCCACCGTTTCCCTTCCGTTTCGCAAACTGTCCATTTCAGCATATAAATTATCTATAAGACAGATCAGGTTTCCGCCCCGCATCACATACTGGTCGAGTTTGCGTTTGTCATCATCAGAAAACTTCAATGTAGGTTTTACCATGATCAGTGCGTTCATTCCGTCTGGAATAACCGGCAGGCTGTCCAGTCGTACGATGCGAAAACGGAAATTTTCGCGCATATACTGAATCAGGTTATACACCTGGAAATCCAAAGGTTCCCCGTTACCCAGCAGGTATCCAATGGCCGGGAGGGTGTCTGTG
>DATCAO010000410.1:0-3766 GCA_036512575.1 Puia sp. | reverse complement strand
CCAGGGAATAATTTATTCCAACTATATCAGTTCCCTGAAGACCGCTTTTCAGCTTTTCCATTATCCGGCAGATATACAAATACCGCAACATCTGGACCTATCCGGACAACTCAATCTACTTCAGGAACTGGGTATCGTTGATTTTTTGAGAAGCCGGTATGCTGAGCTCGATGCCCCTGCGTTTGAGAACAAACTGTCAGAAATACTTTGCCTGATCACCGGAGAAAATACCGATCAGAAAAAAACGGTGCTCCAAATGCTGTCATCCCTGAACCGGCAGGGACAAAAGCCAGGCAACAAAACGGTTATAAACACCATTCATCAGAAAGTTCCTTACCTGAATATTAGCGAGCGGGGGAAGCTTAAAGTGTGAAGGATTTCTGTTCTGCATGTTTGGCTTCATGCGCATCCAAAACAGCTTTTAATTCCTTATTCATTTCAGGAATACCAAATTCGGGAGAGTGCAGTTCGGCTTCTTCAGAATATGCCTTATCGTACCATTTCCCATCACTCAGGGTCTTATAAAACTTGAATTTCATCTGTTCGCCCTTTACAGGGCTGTCGAAAAAAACATAGTATTCAACCAGGGGTAATTTGTCGACTGAAACAGAATATAAACTCTCCCGCAGTATAACCAGGGAATACGGAGATTTTCTGATCTGGGCGACCCGGTTGACCAGCGGGAAATGGAGTTGAAATTCTTGGTTCATGGTATGAAAAGCTTGATTTAGTCCATGCAAAATAGGGCCGTTTCCCCTGAAACCATATTAACTTAATGTTACCAAATTGTTTCCTCTTCCCTGGAAAAACCCGCATTTAACATAAAAGGACGAATTTTTGCCGGTTTAGGGTCCTCGTTAGTAGAAAAATCCCTCACAGAGAAGGTCCGTGTATGGTCACCTTCGAATCTAATATTCCGATCCGACCCGCCATTTTGGCTTTTAGAAAACACTGAAAGAAAAAGCTTTGGGTTTCGCCTTCGAAGTATCGTCGATGTCCCTTCTTCATCCTTTACATAAAAAGGCCCTCAGGAGTATCATTTAGCGATAAATAACCAATATTATGCCTTAAAATCTGCCAGAATAACAGCCCACTCGCCAGCTGATGGAGGCCATAAAGATTGCCTCATGGGATCCGACAGGGGTTTTGTAATTTGCAAATACCTGCATTTTCACGCGCTTTTAATTGAATATGTCGATCGCTGTCTCCAACAATACCAAACAACAACAATTCGAAGTACATCAAGATGGTGAAACCGCCGTATTGCAATATCGTTTTCATGAAGGCGTGATCTGGCTCATGCATACGGAAGTGCCGGCCAAACTGGAAGGAAAGGGGATTGCCAATACGCTGGCCCGCTTTAGTTTGGAATGGGCAAGGGAAAATCATATGAAGGCCAAAGTGGTATGCCCCTTTGTAGCCGTCTTTCTAAAACGACATCCTGAATACCTGGATGTCGTGGTACAATAAAATCATATCACTTATGCCCACAGGTCATTCCCGGTTCCGAATGTTCATGTCCATCCTGATGATTTCGGCCAGCCATCTGCATGCACAGACCGACTCCCTGGTCATTCCGCTTTGGAAAAACGGGGCGCCTGGTTTTGAAAACAAAAAAAATGAACCGGAAGAAGCAAAAGATTACTGGGTAAAAAATATAAACAACCCCTCCATCACTGTTTTTTTTCCAGCGGCCGGAACTGCCAACGGCACCGCGGTGCTGATTTGTCCCGGTGGCGGATTCCGGTTATTGGTTTTTCACTCTGAGGGCGTTGATCCCGCCAAATTTTTTAATAAACTCGGCATTACGGCCATCGTACTAAAATACCGGTTGCCGCGCGAACCAAATTCTCCTTATTCCCTCGATAAACAACCACAGGAAGACGCCTATCGCGCCATGCGTCTGGTGAGGAGCTTTGCTAAGGAATGGAAAATCGATACCGACAAACTGGGTATGATGGGATTTTCGGCGGGAGGTGAAGTAGTGGACTGCATCGCATTTGGCTCCGGGAATGGTAATCCACAGGCTGCCGATCCCATAGACCGCCTGAATGGCCGGCCTGATTTTATCATTCAGGTTTATCCGGGCCCTTTGTTCATTCCCGACTCGGTTCCCGCAGGAGCACCTCCTGCATTCCTGGTCGCAGGTAATGATGACGCCTGCTGTTCCGTTACCGTTATCAGTTTGCTGGAAAAATATCGGGCATCCAAGGTTTCAGTAGAAGCACATATTATTGCCGGAGCCGACCATGCTTTTAATATGGGCTACCGGTCGACGATGCGTTCGGTGAAGGCCTGGCCCGATTTGCTAACGAACTGGTTAGAAGACCGAAAGCTGGTTCCACCGGAACCGGAAATAAAATAATATCCCTGTTAAAAATTTATTTCGTATCCAGGATCATGGGAGCCCCCGCTTTGCCTATAATCACCACTTTCGCATTGGCTGATTTGGCTACTTCCAGCTGGGCTTTAATACTTTCATATTGCAGCTGGCGGTCGGTAAGGCTTTCGCTGATGATGCGCTGGTAATCAGAAATACCCTGCGCTTCTACTCTTTTACGCTCGGCTTCCTGTCTTTCTTTCTGTAATACAAACTGCATTTTCTGGGCATCCTGCTCAGCGGAAATTTTTTGTTCGATGCTGGTCCGCACGGCTTGTGGCAGTGTAATATTTCGAAGAAGAAGTTGCTCCAGGAGTAATCCGCGGGTTTTGAAATCCGCTTCAATACTTTTAAATATGCGATCCTGAAACTCGTCGCGTTTGGTGGAATACAATGAAACCGCGTCGTAGTACACCGCATTATCCCGGATTTTTGTTCGGGTTAACGGTCGAACGATTTTATCCGTGTAATCTATACCCGTACTTCTCAAAATGTCCGGTGCAGCAGAAGGAATTACTTTATAAAGAACGGTCAGATCCATCACCACTTCCAGGCCGTCGGCCGTAAGTACCCTTATGGCATCATCCCCCTCTTTCGCGCCTTCATTATGAACAGCGCTCATAGTATAATTCTCCGTTTTAATATCCAGCTTTTGCACTTCAATCAGTGGATTGATGAGATGCAACCCACTCGGCAGTGTGTTGTTCTGAACACTTCCGAACAGGATCTGGACACCCACTTCTCCCGGACCAATCTGCACAACGCAGGCAGACAGAAAGCCAATAAGGAAAAGAATTAAACCGCCAAGTCGCAGAAATACCGAATAGGGGGAAAGCGGAGAAGGATTCCGGCGGATTACAAATCCAACAATGAGGATCAGCAATCCCAATATGATCAGTGACATATAAGTTAATTTGCCGAAAAGGTAAGTCATTAGAATTTGATAAACTACCGGGTTATCTTTGTTACACGAAATTTAAAATAAAAATCATCATGAAAAAGATTCGGACTTTTTTTGGATAGTGACGGGTTTATTTCTTCTGCTGATGCTTTTCTCTTCAATCTCAAGCCTCTTGGCTCCGGCTCAGGCTGAGACGTTTTTTAAAGCCCTCAATATGCCGGCTTATTTAATTTCCTTTATCAGTGTTGCCAAATTACTCGGCGTTATTGCCATATTGGTTCCCGGATATCCCAGGCTCAAGGAATGGGCATATGCCGGCCTGGTATTCGATTTGATCGGCGCGATGTACTGTAACTATGCTTCAGGGAAAACAACCGCAGAATGGCTCCCGATTATCTTTTTCATCATTCTGGCTTTTGCGTCCTATTTTCTTTACCATAAAAAGACAGCCACAGTTTCCAGGTAAGATGTGAAGACAGGTCGTT
>DATCAO010000409.1:0-3578 GCA_036512575.1 Puia sp. | reverse complement strand
CGTTCGTGATAAAAATCTATATACGCGAGATAGTCCAGCTGTTGTAAAACAAAATGGGAGGGATCATAAAGCAGGCAGGCACGGGGGTGATTCTTTACTTCTTCCAGGAAGCGCTCGTAGGTGATACCATCGTGCAGATCTTCGCCGGGGTGGATTTCATAACAAAGGTCCACACCATTTTCTTCAAAAACATCCAGGATAGGTTTCCATCTTTTCCCCAGTTCTTTAAATCCGGTGTCCACGAGCCCTGCAGGCCGCTGTGGCCATGGATAAAAAGTTGGCCATAATAATGCACCGCTGAAACTTGCGTGGGCTGTGAGTCCCAGGTTTTTTGATGCGGCTGCCGCATATTTTAATTGTTGAACCGCCCAGGCCTGGCGGGCTTTGGGATTTTTGCGATAGGCTTCCGGAGCAAATCCGTCAAAGAGTTCATCGTATGCGGGATGCACAGCTACGAGCTGACCCTGCAGATGGGTAGAGAGTTCAGTGATTTCGAGACCGGCAGACTGCACGATGCCGCGGATTTCATCGGCGTAAGTTTTACTCTCGGCTGCTTTTTGCAGGTCAATGCAACGAGCGTCCCAGGTGGGGATCTGCACACCAACATATCCCAGGGAAGCCGCCCATTTGCAAATAGAGGCAAGGGAATTGAAAGGGGCATCATCACCCATGAATTGCGCGAGAAATAATCCGGGGCCTTTTATGGTTCGCATTTTTTTTAGTTGACGGTTGACGGTTGGCGGTTGACGGTTGACGGTTGGCGGCCCAGACTCCCATACTCTAACACTTGCTCTCATGCCTGTACTTTGTGTTCTAACCATTTCTCTTTTGATTGTGAAGACGCTACCACACTATCAATAAACGCCATGCCCCGGATGCCATCTTCCACACCGGGGAAATCCAGGCTTTCGGGAGACGGTTCTTTTCCATCAATGCGGGCAGTGAGCGTTTGTGCAAAGTTGCGGTAGATATTTCCAAATGCTTCGAGATATCCTTCGGGATGGCCACCGGGCGTACGGAGGTTGTGGGTCGTAAACGAAGAGAGGGGGTCCTTATATCCCACACCTGCGCGGAAAATCTGGGTGGGCTGGTCGAGCCATTTTAATATGAGGGAATTGGGTTCCTGCTGGTTCCATTCCAGTCCGCCTTTTTCTCCGTAGAGGCGAATGCGCAAAGCGTTTTCTTCACCTGCTGCCACCTGCGAAGCCATCAAGACGCCTGCCGAACCATTGTCGAATTTCAGCAATACATTTCCGTCGTCGTCCAGCGGGCGGCCTTCGACTACTATATTCAGGTCGGCGCAGATCTTAGTAATTTTTAACCCGCTGATGTATTCGGCCAGGTGTGCAGCATGGGTGCCGATATCACCCATACATCCACTTTTTCCTGAGCGTTTCGGATCGGTTCTCCAGGCAGCCTGGGCATTGCCTTCCCGTTCGGTGAGCCTGCTGAGCCATCCCTGGGGGTATTCCACCCAGATTTTGCGGATCTTGCCCAGCGCATTATTTTTCACCATTTGTTTGGCTTGTTTTACCATGGGATAACCGGAATAGGTGTGCGTGAGACAAAGAATAAGGCCGGTTTCCAGCACTTTCTTTTTCAGCTGCCTGGCTTCGTCGAGGGTGAAGGCAATGGGTTTTTCAATCACTACATGATAACCCTTATCCAGGGCCATCATGGCCGGGGCAAAATGGGCAAAATTGGGTGTAACGATGGTCACAAAATCCATGCGCTTTTCCGGCGGCATCTTACTTTCTTTCTCGAGCATCTCTTCAAAATTCATATAGGTACGGTCGGGAGAGAGAAACAACATTTCTCCCGATGCTTTAGCTATTTCCGGGTTGATGCTGAGCGCGCCGCAGGAAACTTCGATGAGCCCGTCCATATGCGCGGCAATGCGATGGATGGCTCCGATGAAGGCATCCTTACCGCCTCCCACCATGCCCATGCGTAATTTTCTGTTCATTTTTTCAAATTAAAAAGTAAAAAAGATTTTCAGGGTCCCGGATTGAAAAAATGCTTTAGGCCCTTAGTCTTCAGCTTTAAGCCTTGAGCCTTCAGCTTTAGGCATTGAGCTTAACGCTTTAAAATGTTTGATTAAAACTCTAATGTACATATTTGCGCAGGAAACGGAATTGTTTGGGTTTTTTATTTAATGAAATAAAAATTACATTTACTTCCTGTTGCCCCATCGGGTACTAACGATTCAAATTAAAACGAAGCTATGTCCTCACCCGCTATTTCGCGTCAACAACTTTTTACAGCCAGTTGTCTTTCCCTGTTGGTTACCTCTTTGTCGTTCGGAATCCGTGCGGGTATTCTGGGTAAACTCGGAACGGATTTTAACCTGAATGGTTCCGAACTGAGCACCATAGCCGCTACGGCCTTCTGGGGTTTCCCGCTGGCCGTTGTGATAGGCGGATTTGTAGTAGATATTATCGGCATGAAAAGATTGCTGGAAATGGCATTCTTATTCCACCTGGCTGGTATTATTCTTACCATCACAGCAACTGGATACTGGACCTTATTTATTTCGACCCTGCTGATAGGCATAGCCAACGGAACGGTGGAAGCCGCATGTAATCCCCTGGTGGCATCGCTATTCCCCGAGAAAAAAACCACTAAACTAAACCATTTTCATCTTTGGTTCCCTGGAGGGATCGTCATAGGAACACTGATTGTTTTTGGATTGAACAAATTAGGTGTGAGCTGGCAGATAGAAGTTGCAACAATGCTCATCCCGACGTTGATTTATGGATACCTTTTCTTTAAATTAAAATTTCCGGTTACTGAAAGGGTGGCCGCGGGTGTATCCAATGCGACTATGTATAAGTCCATTTTCACAGGACTGTTTTTATTTATGATCCTTTGTATGTTTGGTACAGCGATAACTGAGTTATTCACAGCCCAATGGATTGATGTATTGTTGAAAAATGTTACTGATAATGCATTATTGATACTTACGCTGGATACCGGTATTATGGTGGTGGGCCGGGCTTTTGCGGGACCGGTCGTCAAACAGTTTTCTCCCCAGGGCGTGTTGCTGTTATCGTCCATACTTGCCACTTTAGGTCTTTACCTGCTCGGACATACTACAGGCAATATGATTTTCGTAGGGGCACTTGTTTTTGGAATGGGTGTTTGTTATTTCTGGCCAACCATGCTGGGTTTTGTTTCTGAAAACCTTCCCAAAACCGGAGCGGTCGGCATGAATCTTATGGGTGGAGGAGGTATGCTTGCGGTGGCCGTGTATACCATAATTATGGGTAAACACTATGACGCGCTGGTTGCCAACAAATTGCCTGCAGGAGCTGACCTTGCATTATACAATAAGGCGGCCGCGGGCTCGGAAATGGCCAACGCTTTATTCGAAGCAAAAAAAGCCGTCGGACCGGCCATCATTAACTTTACCATGATGATCCCGCTTGTTCTTATCATTGCTTTCGCAGGTTTGAATATTTACATGCGTGGCCGCAAAAAACCGGAGATACTGGTAGCTGCTTCCGCTGGTCATTAATTTGGCTTTTCATCCGTTTTCATTTCGTACTTTCAAACTCTGATACCGCGCATGAATCCCC
>DATCAO010000408.1:0-2856 GCA_036512575.1 Puia sp. | reverse complement strand
AGTCGCGCCAACCACAGACTCGGATATCCTTATCTTTCATTGTCCGGGGGTGTTTCGATGTATCTGAACAATTTTTCAGACGCCAGGATACTGGCAGAAATGCAAAACAAATCCCTCTGACCGAATACGTGGAACATGTTATACGGGTTCGCTTTTTTTCTTGGTTTCTTACTCAGTTTTCTGGGACAGCTGCCCCTGGGTACCATCAGCATGACGGCTACCCAGATCGCCGTGCAGGAAAATTTCCGCAACGCGTGGAAGTATTCGGCCGGTGTCGCGCTGATAGAAATGCTTTACCTCCGCCTGATTCTGTCTGGTATGTCCTGGGTCATGGATAATCGCATCCTGCTCTCCGTTTTCAACTGGCTTGCTGTTTTATTTTTCCTGGCGCTGGGTATATTAAGTTTTGTGAGTGCCCGCAGGCAGGATCCGGATAAAAAAGCCCTGCTCTTAAACAATCACCTGGACCGGTTTATCCTGGGCATCTCATTAAGTGTACTCAATCCGGCACAAATCCCATTCTGGTTTATCTGGTCGGGATATTTCCTGAACCAGGGATGGCTTCCCGCGGGTTTCACTTATTTCAATTTGTTTACACTCGGTTCCGGCCTGGGGACCGTCGGCGGACTGGCTGTTTATATGTACGGCGGAAAAGGGCTGGTCATGAAGATGAAGACCAGCAACCAGACGCTCAATAAAATGATGGGCGTCATTTTTATTCTGGCTGCACTGATACTGGTATACCAAATTTGGCGTGCTTAATCATTTTTCCAGGTTTCCCGCTCATCGGGACTGAATTTCCAGGGAGCGAAATTATTTTCAATATTTCCGAACATGGTATTCCATTCAGGTGGTGCGTCGGAATCCTCCATTACCAGGGAACGGCGGAGCTCAAATATAATTTCCAGGGGACTGATGCTGACCGGACATTCTTCCACGCACGCATTGCAGCTGGTGCAGGCGCGTAATTCTTCTACAGAAATATAATCCCTGAGTAGTTGTTTGCCGTCCGGTTGGAACACACCGTTTTTACGCTGGTTTCGGGCCACTTCTTCGAGGCGGTCCCTGGTGTCCATCATAATCTTACGCGGAGAAAGTTTTTTCCCGGTGAGATTTGCAGGACAGGCAGCCGTGCATCGGCCACATTCGGTACATGCGTATGCATCCAGAAGGTTCCGCCAACTCAGGTCGAATACATCTTTGGCTCCGAATTTGGGCGTTCCGGTTGTTTCAGCAGGCGCCAGTTCGGGTTGCATGGCATACAGTACTTCCTGCTGAATCGATTTCATATTGTGCATTTTTCCCTCAGGTAACAATCGGGCATAATAGGCATTTGGAAAAGCCAGCAGAATGTGTAGGTGTTTGGAATAGGGCAGGTAATTCAGGAATGCAAAAATGCCGGTAATATGCAACCACCAGCAAACTCTTTCCAGGAGCACCAGCCGATGATTGGATAATCCATTGAGAACCGGGTGAAGCCAGGGGGATACCAGGAAATTGCCTGTGGGATCAACCGCATAGTGACTGTACAATCTCTGCTGCAATAAAGTATCTGATGCATTCATCGTCAGGAAAAGCGTCATCAGAATAATTTCAGTGATGAGGATATAGTTTGCATCAGACCTGGGCCATCCGTCCAGGTCATGACTCGCGAATCGTTTCAGTTTGATCCAATTTCTCCTGATGAGAAAAATCACACAGGCCAGGATCACCAGCAGGGCAAGCATTTCAAACGCATCAATCAGCAAAATATAGGAAACACCCAGCGGCCTGAACAGGCGGTGCGTCTTTAATATGCCATCCAGGAAAATTTCCAATACTTCCAGGTTGATAATAATAAAACCGGCATAGATAAAAAAATGAAGGACGGCCACCAGCGGGTTGCGGAACATTTTCTTCTGGCCGAATGCCAGTAGGAACAGGTTTTTCCAGCGTCTGGCGGGATGATCAGAATAATCCTCCTCTTTTCCCAAAAGAATATTTTTCCGGATGCGAAGTATGTTGCGGCTGAAAAGCCAGATGGCCGTTACAGCAAGTATGATAAAAGCGATCTGCTGGATTCCGTGCATATCCGGGTTTATGACCTGAAGTTATAGCAGATTTGCAGGATTTATGATTTTCTTTACCTTGGTGGCATGGAGAAGAATTATATACTCAATTCGGAAGTGGCATCAAGGAAATTAAAACGTATGGCCTTTGAAATCCTGGAAAAAAATTTTGGGGAAACGGGTTTTATTCTTGCCGGTATCCGGGAAAGCGGAACTGCGATTGCGAAAATAATTCAGGATTTACTAAAGGAAATTGCAGGGATGTCTGCTGAATTGATTACAGTGAATCTGGATAAAAAAAATCCGCGGGAAGTTACACTCAGCCGCGATCTGGCAATGCGGGACCGGGTGGTCATCCTGATCGACGATGTTTGTAACAGCGGGAAAACCTTGTTATATGCCATCAAACCTTTCCTGGATTCCCATCCAAAAAAAATACAAACACTTGTACTTGTTGAAAGAAGTCATAATGCATTTCCCGTTAAACCCGATTATGTTGGTTTATCTGTCGCCACAACATTACAAGAGCATATTTATGTAGAAGTAGACAAAGGAAGGGTGAAAGGAGCCTGGCTGGAATAACGGTCAGTATCAAACGGGAAAATGACTATGAAAATAAGTGGAAAATAAGCTGATTTTTCACCTTCAAACCCTCCTGATTTCATTATCTTTGATCCCTCTTAAAAGCTTGGGTTTTACAGGATTTTAATCATTATGGAAGAAAACATCATACCGGAAGAAACACAGGATAATAACCGTATCGTTCCCATTAACATCGAAGAGCAAATGAAGATGGCTTATATAGATT
>DATCAO010000407.1:0-4931 GCA_036512575.1 Puia sp. | reverse complement strand
TAACTGAAGAACCTGTATTTATCCTTGATCGCCCTCTTGTACGCTTCCATAGTCAGATCGTAACCCGCAAATGCACACACCATGATCAGGAGACTGGTCTTGGGAAGATGAAAGTTCGTAATGAGCGCATCGGCAATATTAAACTGGTATGGCGGATGTATAAAGGTATTTGTCCATCCCTCTGAAGGTTTCAGGAGTTTTTCAGCTGTAAAGGAAGATTCCAGCGCGCGCATCGTAGTAGTACCAACCGAACAAATACGATGGCCTCCCAATCTTGCCTTATTTACAATTTTACAGGCTTCGTCGTCTACACGATAATATTCAGCGTCCATTTTGTGCTTACTGAGGTCTTCAACTTCGATCGGACGAAATGTACCCAGGCCGGTATGCAGCGTGGCTTCTGCAAAGCGAATGCCTTTTATTTCCAGTCTTTTAATAAGTTCCTTGCTAAAATGTAAGCCGGCAGTCGGAGCTGCCACAGCCCCTTCGTGTTTTGCATAAACTGTCTGGTATCTTTCCTTATCCTCTTCGTCGGGTTTCCGTTTGATATATTTCGGAAGCGGTGTTTCACCCAGGATTTCAAGCACCTGGCGAAATTCATCATCTGTCCCATCCCACAAAAAACGAATGGTACGACCCCGGCTGGTGGTATTGTCTATCACTTCAGCAACCAGCTCGTCATTGTCTCCGAAATACAATTTATTACCAACCCTGATTTTCCTGGCGGGATCCACGATCACATCCCAGAGTCTGTTGGGTTTATTGAGTTCGCGAAGCAGGAAGACTTCAATCTTGGCACCGGTTTTTTCTTTACGGCCATACATCCGGGCCGGGAAAACCTTGGTATTGTTTACGACAAAAACATCTTTATCGTTAAAATACTCCATGACATCTCGGAAATGTTTGTTTTCAATTTGACCGGTTTTACGGTGAACAACCATCATTCGGCTGTCTTCTCTTCTTTTGGCGGGATGCTGGGCGATCAGATTAAGGGGGAGATCGAAATTGAACTGGGAAAGCTTCATTCAGTAAGAAATTTTAAATAGTTCCCGGTACATGAGACGAATGAAGCAAGGTATGGCTGGTCTCTCAAACCAGGTCTTACGGCACCCGATTCGGTCATGTTACGGCATGATTTTACAAGCGTGCGAAGGTACTAAAGAAAAATCAATTTGCAATAATGGGTATAAATTTCCCTTCATAGGTGAGAATATCCACGATTTCAGGGTATTACAACCCTGGGATTGCCCGGGATCGCCTCTATCAGCGAGCGCGTATAACTGTTTTGAGGGGTATTGTAAATGGTATCAGCATCACCCGATTCCACAATCTGCCCTTTTTCCATCACCAGAACCCTGTCGCAGAGATATTGGATTACAGACAAATCATGCGAAATAAAAACTGCTGTGAATCCCATATTTTTTTTCAGGTCATTAATCAGATTCAGGACCTGGGCCTGAACACTGACGTCCAGGGCGGAGACGGATTCATCAAAAACAACGAATCCGGGATTCAAAATCAGGGCCCTGGCTATCACGATCCTTTGTCTTTGTCCGCCTGAAAATGCGTGCGGGTAACGGTTGACATGTTCCGGTTGCAGGTTTACCTTATGCATCATGTTGTGTACCCGTTCTTGTCTTTCCGCTTTGCCGTCACGACTGTGTACTTTAACCGGCTCCGCAATAGCCGCTCCGATCATAAGTCTTGGATTCAGAGAAGAGTAAGGATCCTGAAATACCATCTGAATATTAGACCTGAAGGCAAGTAGTTCACGCTTAGGAAGAGACAGTAATTCTATGCCGTTATATTCAACATGACCCTTTGACGGTTTGTTCAAACCCAGCAGGGTTCTTCCCAGAGTGGTTTTGCCTGACCCCGATTCGCCCACGATGCCCAGGGTTTCTCCCCGATACACGTCAAAATCGATGTCCCTGATCACGTCTTTGCCTGGTCGCGATCGCCCGAACCAGTTATAACCAGATGCGTAGCTAACCTGTATCCCCCTCACTTTAATCAATATCTCTTTTTCTACAGGTGGTGATATTTCGCCACGAATTGTTGGAAGATTTTCATCCGCAGACAACAGATTGCCCCTGGTCAACGGTTCGAAATGGGCTTTTTTGCCTTCGCTCCCCGGTATAAGAAAGTCTGAAACAACTGGAAGTCTTTCTCCTCTCTTGTGCAGAGCGGGACGGCACATCAGCAATCCCCTGGTATAAGGATGTTCCGGATGGGTGAACAATGTTTTCGCAGGTCCCGATTCCACCACCTGGCCCTTTAACATGACCAGCACGCGGTCTGCCATATCAGCGACCAACCCCAGGTCGTGGGTAATAAATATCATACCGATATTTTCCGTTCTCCGCAATTCTTTCAGCAAATCCAGAATGGTTTTCTGAATCCGGACATCCAAGGCGGTCGTAGGTTCGTCACAGATCAACATGGATGGACGACAACTGATGGCCATAGCAATCATGACCCTTTGTTTTTGTCCACCGCTCAGTTGATGAGGATATCTTCCGAAAATATTTGAGGGTTCCGGCAAATGGACCTTTTCGAACAAGGTCAAAGTCTCCAACCTGGCCTGTCGTCGTGTTAACTTTTTATGCAGTATCAGGGGTTCACAGCATTGGGCACCACAAGTCATCACAGGATTCAGGGAGGTCATGGGTTCCTGAAAAATCATCGCCATCTGATTGCCCCGGTAAGTCCGGAATTGTTTTTCTGTCAGGCTTCGCAGGTCGATCGATTGGGTTCCGTCGGGGGAAAATAAAATGGAACCCTGTTTTATGCGGGCGGCCGGACTCAGTAAATGCATTACCGATAGTGACATGACTGACTTACCCGATCCGGATTCACCAACCACGGCCAGCAATTCGCCCCGGTTGAGTTCCATGGAAAAATCCTGCAAGGCCGGAGTTTCTGACCCTGTACCGGGAAAATCGACTGTCAGGTTTTTTATTTGAATGAGGGGATACAAGGAAATAATTAAAACCGCAAATGTCTTACTGTAAGTCCGCCATTGATCAGTTGTTTGAGCGAATCGATTCCGATTCTCAAATGCGTGCCTACGAAATCGCCGGTAACGCGCTGATCACTGTCGGCTGTTTTCACACCGTCCGGGATCATCGGCTGATCACTCACCAGGAGCAGGGCCCCTGTTGGAATTTTATTGTAAAATCCGACCGAAAAAATAGTAGCAGTTTCCATATCGATGGCATATGCCCTGATTTTTTTCAGGTATTCTTTGAACAAATCGTCGTGTTCCCAGACCCTTCTGTTGGTCGTATACACTGTGCCTGTCCAGTAGTCCACGCCGTTTTCCCGGATGGTGGTTGAAATGGCTTTCTGCAATGCAAAAGCCGGAAGAGCCGGCACTTCAGGAGGGAAGTAATCGTTGGAAGTTCCCTCGCCCCGGATAGCAGCAATGGGCAATACCAGGTCGCCCAGTTTATTTCTTTTTTTAAGACCTCCGCATTTCCCCAGGAATAAAACGGCTTTTGGAGAAATGGCACTGAGCAGGTCCATGATGGTTGCAGCAGTCGGGCTGCCCATTCCAAAATTGATGATGCTGATGTCCCCGGCTGTTGCACATTGCATAGGTTTGTCTTCCCCGATCACTTTCACTTTATGCATTTCAGCAAACAAATGCACATAGTTGGAAAAATTGGTCAGGAGGATATAATTCCCGAAATTTTCCAGCAACTCACCAGTATACCGGGGAAGCCAATTTGTTACTATTTCTTCTTTAGTTTTCATAAATTCATTACTGGATTCAACTCATTAAGAGATTTTGCCAAACAAGATTCTGTAATTTAGCAAATAGTTGAGTCATGATTAAAATCTATTACCCTCATTACGCTTTCAAGATCAAAGAAGAGGAATCCCGAAAGGAATTCATTTTTGATGAGCAAAGAAAACAATGGGTGCGTCTTACGGAAGAAGAATGGGTTCGGCAGAACTTTGCACAATACCTGCTCCAGGTTAAAAAATATCCGTCCAGTTATATTGCCGTAGAGAAGAAAATGAAGCTGGGCGAGATGAACAAGCGTTTTGACATCCTGGTTTTTAACAAGGCAGCCAAACCCTGGATGATGATTGAATGCAAGGCCATGAATAAACCGCTGGACAAAACCGTGCTCTGGCAGGCACTCCACTACAACCTTGCAATACCTGTAAAATACCTGGTCATCACCAATGGCCAGCAATGCCACGCCTACCAGAAATCCGTCCTGGATTTTGAGGAAATGAACGTTTTACCTACTTACGATGAATAGGCTTAACGCCTAAAGCTCAAGGCGTAATGCCTGAGGCGTTAAGCGTTAAGCCTTCTAAGGAAATATCCCCAGTTCCGCATAACTCGTTCCCACTTTATTGATCGCCACCACGTAAGCTGCGGTACGCATATCGGGGATGGCCGGGTTGCTTTTCCAGCAATTCATTATTTCATGTGTTGCTGTGATCATGGTTTCTTCGAGGCCGCTATATACAAGGTCGGCCTCTTCCGGACCGTGCATAATAAAGTCTCTTTCGTCAGACCGGACCTTTTTGCCACTGAGTTCCTCCATCTGTCCGAGTATGTGTGAATTCAGATTTTCCGTAAACCTTTTCTCCATCCGGCCATATCGAACATGACTCAGGTTTTTCAACCACTCAAAATAAGAAACCGTTACCCCGCCGGCATTCAAAT
The DNA here is from genome assembly GCA_036512575.1 of Puia sp. Taxonomy (GTDB): domain Bacteria; phylum Bacteroidota; class Bacteroidia; order Chitinophagales; family Chitinophagaceae; genus Puia. The sequence continues at coordinate 241 of DATCAO010000407.1, read as the reverse complement.
ACATATCCGGAATCACCAGGATGCCCCTCTTAATAAATATTTCATCTGCTTCGGGTGTAAGGGGGCCATTCGCCGCCTCTCCAATAATTTTTGCTTTTATTCGCGGGGCGTTTTCACCATCGATCACATTTTCCAGTGCCGCGGGAATCAGTATATCACATTCCAGTTCCAAAGCGTCGGTGGATGTTTCAATATTCGTAGCGCCGGGAAAATTCAGAATCGATCCTGTCTTCTTCCTGTG
>DATCAO010000406.1:0-3346 GCA_036512575.1 Puia sp. | reverse complement strand
CAAAAAATGCATAAGTTTTGTAAGGTCATTCGTCGTCTCCGGAACCGGGGTCCCGGGTATACAGTCTGAATAACTGGTTACCTGATCGGCCGGTAACATTACATAGGCGAAGCGTGACGCGGCAAGGCATTGTTTAATTATTTAAATCGTATGCTATGGGAAAATTGAACCCGAGTATCCCGGGTGCATTCCATGGTACGGTCGGCCCCGTCGTCGGCACCACCTGGAAAGGCATCGCGGTGATCAAAAGCAAACCGCCCCGAAAACGTCGCAGGTCTACTGAAGCACAGCTCAGGCAGATGGCGAAATTAAAACTGATGACTCCGTTTGTGCGTCCGCTCACGGAGTTGTTGAACGAGACTTATGAATGCTGTACATTTCAGATGTCCTGTTTCAACAAAACGTTGTCGTATAATATGCGCAACGCCATTAGTGGAGATTATCCGGATTTTACAATCGACTACTCCCGTTTTGTACTGGGTGTGGGCGATCTGCGGAACCCGGAAAATATTTCGGTCCATTCTGAAACTGAAAAAAAGCTCAGTTTCACCTGGACAGACAACAGCGGGGATGGAAGTGCCAGGGTAACGGATCAGGCATTCGTTGCCATCTATTGTGAAGTTCTGGGTCAATGGGTAACTGGCGATCCGGGCCCACAGAGAAATGCCGGCAGTTATACATTAGATGTAACTGCATTGAGCGGCAGGGCGGTGTATACCTATATTGGGTTTTTATCCGCCGATGCACAGTTTGTATCCACCAGCATCTATGCTGGTTTGGTACACATACTGTGACCAAACATATCTAATATGACCCTCGGGTTTGATAGGGCTGCCACCGGCAGCCCTTTTTGTATTTAATCCATCCTTATACAGAACATCCATTAACATATCCTTAACATGTTCAGGTAATAAAGGGGTATACCTTATAATTCGTTTTTTACACATACCCTCTTACTGTAAATATTTACTTTCTGCTCCCTCGATTTTAATCCTGCCTCACATTTTCGGTAAACACGGTTTCCGTATTCTATTATTCACATTTCTTTCAGGAAAAAACAAATTGGGTAAGGCCGGCTTGATTTTTTAAAAAAGATTTCAACGATGAAAGAGCTCCGCTTTCTTCCGACGAAATGCAGATTAATTATTTTTTAACCTTAAATTATTTTTTATGCGAATAAACGTTCCAAAAATGATTACGGCAAGATTGGTCTTGATTGCATTTTTAATAACTGCCTTTATAGCCTGCGACAAGACAATCCCTCATGAAGATCTGGGTCCATATGATCTCGATGTCACTCTTCATTCCAACGAGGCTGTAAAATTTGACAGCAAAAGTTCCGGTTTTGGTTTTATTAAGTTTCGCCAGGATCCGAATGTTCCCCTGACGATAACACTGGATACCTGGGTTTTCAAGCTTGCACCAAATCATGATTATTTGTTGCAAAGGGCTGTAAATCCCATAACAGACAATGATTGCACCAGTACGGCCTGGCTTACGTTGGGCAAGGGTCTGGTTTCTCAATCTATACACACGGACGCCGAGGGAAATGGAATGGAAAATTTATTTCGTAATGTACCAGCGGCTTCAGAAGGAACGACAGTGCGTATCCATTTCCAGATCATCGACGCTGTTTCACTGGCCACGGTATTAACGAGTGATTGTGACCAATACACCGTAAGATAATTACGCATAACGGCCTAAGAATAAAATGGGGATCCTATTTCGTGACGGGAACCTCAATATTAATATGAATCGTGTTACCCACTGTACCACCCTCCGTTCCAATGTGGTAATCCATTCGTTCAATTGCAAATTGCCCTTTGAACATTCCATTATTACCAGGAGAAGAAAACGTGAATGGTATTTCTATAGATTTAGTAACGTCTTTTAAACTCAAATTGCCAAATGCCGTAAATCCTGTTGCAGTTTTCTCAATTTTTGTTGAGGTAAAACCAAGCAACGGATATTTAGAAGTATTTAGAAACTGATCTTCGTTACGTAAATGATCATTGCGAAGCCAATCACCCGTACTTACAGTAGCCGGATCAATTGTTGCTTTAATATAACTTCCCGATAAATCGTTTGGGTCGAATTGAAAAGTGGATTGTAAACCTGTAAAACTTCCATTAACTATCCCAAAGGGGCCGCTTATGGTAAATGTGATTTTCGCTTTCGCTGCATCGGCATTCCAATTACCGGTAGAGGGCAATCCCGGGAGCACAATAAACAAGGGAATCAGGAGTAATAATTTCATATTAATATATTACCATTGACTTCGTAAACCCTAAGGAAAATATTTTACGACTAAGTTAGTAATTAATTTTTGTTAGTCCGCACACGCAATGGCCTTCCATTTTTTGGGCAGTCGAAAATGAAATCTATTTCAATTTTAGGTTGTCTTTACGCCAAAAAGATAACCGACCAGCGCAGTTATGCCCATAGCCACCGTACCCCAAAAGCAGATTCTGAGAATGCCTTTCACGATGGCTGAACCCCCCACCCTGGCAGCAACAGCTCCGGACAGCGCCAGAAATACGATTGCAAATGAATATTGCCAGATTACCATAGATTTTATCGGAGCAAAAATGGCCACTATAAAGGGCAGAATTCCACCCGAGATAAAAGATGCACCTGAAGCCAGCGCAGCTTGCATAGGCCTTGGCTGGGTCATCTCGTTAATGCCCAGCTCATCTCTTGCATGGCTTTCCAATGCATTGTGTTTTGTAAGTTGTATCGCAACCTGCAAGGCCAGTTGTTTATCCAGGCCTCTCTTCACATAAATTTCAGATAACTCCTCTAATTCACTTTCGGGCACAGTGGCGAGTTCGTTCTTCTCACGTTTCAGGTCGGCATTCTCAATGTCCGATTGAGAACTTACTGAAACATATTCACCCGCGGCCATCGACATGGCGCCAGCCACCAGGCCCGCCAAAGCTGCAAGAACAACCGGTTGTCTTGTAGCGCTCGCTGCAGCGATACCTATTGCCAGGCTCGTCGTTGAAAGTATGCCGTCATTGGCTCCCAAGACTGCTGCTCTGAGCCATCCGCTTCTGACTACGTAATGTTGTTCATTGTCCATCTCCGTTTTTTTGAGTTTTTTAGCTATGATCATCCCCGTCAGCAAATGTACTGTTTCTTACAAACCCCCAATTTATATGCGTCTAACTGAGTACCGGAACTCAGGATCAGGTTCACTCAAAACGATGGATATAACAGTCATCTCCTGACAAAGGGAAATGACAGTCGTGATGTGTTGACTTTCCTATACAAAAAGTACTGTCCCGCGATTCCAGTAGGTTTGAAGGGATTTAGTGACAGATTGGTAACAAGCTTTTATGACTTT
>DATCAO010000405.1:0-2420 GCA_036512575.1 Puia sp. | reverse complement strand
GGCTTTCACAACGGCCTCACTCTTCGAATGCACCTGGAGTTTTTCGTAAATATGCCTGACATGGGTGCTAACTGTAGCGATGGAAATATAACATTCTGCCGCAACCATTTTATAGGATTTGCCTTTGACCAACAGGGCAAGGATTTCTTTTTCGCGGGCAGACAGATCGATGAATTCATTTTTCTGGTCCGACGGAACTTTTAACCTGAACATGGCCAGGACCTTGCTCGCGATGGAGGCCGTCATGGGAGATCCGCCTTCATGGGTCTCCAAAATGGCTTCGATCATTTTTTTTGGCGGGGTGCCCTTTAGCATATAACCTGTTGCCCCGGCACAGATGGCCGCAAATATTTTGTCGTTGTCGTCGAAAACGGTCTGCATGATCACGCGGACCTGTGGAAAATTTTCTTTGATCATTTGTACCGCTTCGATTCCTGAAACACCGGGCATGTCGATGTCCATCAATACGATATCTGGATTGGCCAGTTCCATATTGCGTTGGAGTTTATTGGCGTCAGGGAAAACACCGGTGCATGCCAGTTGTGCTGAAGAATTGATCAGTTGCTGAAGGCTCTCCCGCAAAATTTTATTATCCTCGAATACAGCTACTTTAATTTCCAATGAAAAGTTTTTACAAAATAAACCCAATATTCCGCCTGCCGGCATCACCAATTCAGATGATTTTGAAAGAGAGTTCAATACGGGTTCCCCGCCCGGGTTCTGAATGCATCGTAGTTTTCCCGCCCAGCTCCAATGCCCGTTGGCTAAAATTGGAAAGACCATTTCCATTATTTTTATCCGCAGCAATGAATCCGACGCCGTTATCAGTGATGCTCAATATCACAATTCCGTTTTTTATTTGCATAACTGCCTCCACTTGGCTGGCTTTGGAATATTTCGCAGCATTGTTGATGGCTTCCTTAAAAAATAAATAGATTTTTTTCCTTTGCTCCATAGACAATTTTTCTGCGGCTATCGATTCATCATATCGGAATTGAAATGTTATTCCCCTCGCCTCTAGGATTTCCGATGCAAACTGCTGCATACGTTGCAGGATATTTCCGAACCGGTCATTTCGGGGATTGACTGCCCATACCAGGTCACGCATGTTTTCCTGCGTCAGCCTGGCAGTTTCCCCAATGGAATCCAATAGCGTCATCGAACTGGCCGATTTTTTTTTAGCCAGTTCGCTCATGATGGAAATGCTGCTAAGCGTAGAGCCGATATCATCATGCAGGTCGGAGGCAATGCTGTTTCGGATTTTTTGCAGATTCAGGATCTGGTTTATTCGGTAACGATAAAAAGCATATAGTGCAGAAGCGATAGCAGCAAAACAAAGCAGGTAGAACCACCAGGTTTGATAAAATGGAGGAAGTATATTTATATGCAAAGTTGAAGCAACCTGACTTTCTATTCCTCCCATTAAAATGGTCTTTACCTGAAAATGATAATACCCTGGCCTCAGATTAGCAAACGTAACTGTTTTCTGAAGCCCGACATTTACAAACGGCCCTGGTTTATTTTCATATAGTCGGTATGCATAAGTATTGTTTTCACCATCATCATAATTAATTCCCGCGTACTTGATCTCAATTGAATTCTCGGCATACTTTAATGAATAAGCAGTGTCATCTGAAAAGTAAGGTGAATCTCCGGGCGTTCGTACGCTAACTATAAATGTTGAAATTGGCGATTTTGCCTTTAAAACCTCATCGGGATAAAACCAGGTAAAAACATTATTGAATCCAGCAAATATTCGTTTCGTCGAGGAATCAAAATAAAGATTCGCCATATTATGTAATTCATCTCCGTATAAACCATCTGACTTTCTCAAAATGGAGAACTTTTCATTTTGAATATCGAATAGTACTAATCCGCCCTGAGTTGAAATCCATATCCTATTCATCCAGGGTCCTTTTACATAGTTACTTTCCAGGGCAGGATTGCCCGGCATCGGATATATTCGTATTATACCGGTTTTGGTATTCCAATGAATAAGATTGGTTTTCCATGCTTCCCAGAAATTATCCTGTTTATCCAGTACGAATGAATTCCATCTCCCTGTAATACTACCAATACCTTGCAAATTTGTTACAAGCGTATCAAATATCCGTTTTTGATTATTATATCTGGTAATCCCTTCCTTTCCAGCCATCCAAATATCTCCTTTACTGTCTTCTGCAATCGCAATAGGAAAACGCAATTTAAAATTTTGGCTTGGAGACCTTGTCGAATAATGAATCCATTCATTTGAAATTGCATTCACCATAAAAACTCCATTTGAACCATTTAATCCAAACCAGATTTGATGGTGACTATCGTGTAAGCAAGAAGTTATCATATTACTATCGAGACAAACTGGCATCCCGTTTTGCGAAAAATTTCTTATATTTTTATTAATGGTATTTAATAAAAATGCA
>DATCAO010000404.1:0-6866 GCA_036512575.1 Puia sp. | reverse complement strand
TGAACCAGGGGACTTTACTATTTTCAGCTAACGAATGAAGAAAATTATTTCTTCTTTGCAGCTTTCTTAGCAGCCTTTTTCTTTGGAGCTGCTTTCTTTTTTGGAGCTGCTTTTTTCTTAGCGGCTTTTTTTGCTGTTGCCATTGTTTGTAGAATTTAAATGGTTAGTAAAATACTTTACGTAGTAAAAATAGAAATTCTTTAGAATTATCCAAAAATATTTTTGAATATTTCTAAAGAATCGCTAATTAAAACCTTAATAAAGAGATTTACTAAGCTTCTGCAGGTGCATCAACGATGCTCACAAAAGTTCTGTCTGACTTACCTTTTTTAAATTCTACCACACCGTTTGTGAGCGCAAATAAAGTGAAATCTCTGCCGACACCAACATTTTTTCCGGGATGATATTCTGTTCCCCGCTGACGGATGATGATGTTACCGGCAACAGCTGCCTGTCCGCCGAAAATTTTTACACCGAGTCTTTTACTCTGCGAATCGCGTCCGTTCTTTACGCTGCCTTCGCCTTTTTTATGTGCCATGAGAACTGATTTGAAAATTTAAATTAAGCGATGTCCGTTACTTTGATTTTTGTGTAGTGCGTACGGTGACCGTGTTTTTTACGGAAACCTTTTCTCCTGTTCATCTTAAAAGAGATCACTTTGTCGCCCTGCACCTGGCCGAGGATCTCAGCCTTTACCACGCTCTTCACATCCTTTCCGGCGGCAAATTTACCGTCCGCACTGGACAGCAGCACATCGGAAAATTCCACCTTGTCACCGGCATTTCCTTCAACCCGGGGAACATAGATGGTCTGGTCTTTCTGGACCCTGAACTGGCTTCCTGCGATCTGTACTACTGCGAACATAAAAAACAATATTAGGGCTGCAAAGGTAAGGGGAATCGGGTTAATTTCGAAGGAATCCGTTAAAAATCTTATGCCCGGGAAGGGTGGGCGGGGATATTCCCTTTTATTGTAGGTTTGTTGCTCAATCGCCAGCCTAAAACATGAAGATTAAGTCGTTTTTGGCCAAGCCTTTCGCTTCTTATATATATAGGAGTATCCGTAAAGACATCGGTTCGGCCCTGGAAGACCAGGAAAATATTCTTAAAAGTCTGCTAAAAACCGGCTCTAAAACGGTCTTTGGCCGGGAACACCACCTCGAAACGGTGAAAACCTATGAGGAGTTCAAGGCGGCTATTCCCATCCGGGACTATGAACAGCTCAAGCCCTATATCGACCAGATCAAACAGGGCAAACACAATGTGCTCTGGCCAGGTCAGCCCATCTATTTTGCCAAGACTTCCGGCACCACCAGCGGCATCAAATACATTCCCATTTCCAAAGACTCGATATCCAATCATATCAATACCGCCCGTAATGCACTGCTGTGTTATATGGCCGAAACAGGAAATTCAGCTTTCGCCAATGGCAAAATGATTTTTCTTTCCGGCTCTCCGGAACTGGAACGCATTGCCAATATTCCTACGGGCCGTCTCAGCGGGATCGTGAATCATCATATTCCCCATTACCTGCGCACCAACCAGCTCCCGAGTTATGAAACCAATTGCATCGAAGAATGGGAAACCAAACTCGATCAGATCGTGAAGGAAACGATCCAGCAAAATATGACCCTGATCAGCGGCATCCCGCCCTGGGTGCAGATGTATTTCGACAGGCTCAATAACGTTTCCGGAAAACGAATCAAAGACCTGTTTCCGAATTTCTCTGTGCTCGTACACGGCGGTGTCAATTTCGAACCCTATAAAGACCGCCTGCTCGACAGTATTGGTAAACCCATCGACACCATTGAAACCTATCCGGCATCTGAAGGATTTTTTGCCTTCCAGGACAGTCGCAAAGAAGAAGGACTTTTGCTGAATACCAGCAGCGGGATATTTTTTGAATTCATTCCGGCAGAAGAAATATTCAATGAAAATCCGACGAGGATTTCACTGAAAGACGTGAAGACCGGAGTCAACTATGCGCTCATCATCACCAATAACGCCGGCTTGTGGGGATACAATCTCGGAGACACTGTCAGGTTCCTGAGCATCGATCCATTTCGCATCGTCGTCACGGGCCGCATCAAACATTTTATCTCCGCATTCGGAGAACACGTGATCGGGGAAGAAGTGGAATACAGCCTGATGAAAGCAGCGAAAGAAGAAGGCGTCCAGATCAATGAGTTTACGGTCGCTCCTTATATTAAAGGCCAGGGCGATGGCAAATCATTTCATGAATGGTTCGTGGAATTTGAAAACCGTCCGGCCGACATGCGTGCATTTGCCAGGAAGGTGGATAGCAACCTGCGGGCAAAAAATATTTATTACGACGACCTGATCGCAGGAAATATTCTGGATCCCCTGCAAATCCACGCGATTAAGAAAAATGGCTTTATAGATTATATGAAATCCATCGGCAAACTCGGGGGGCAGAATAAAGTACCCAGGCTCAGCAACGACCGGAGTTTTGCCGAGCAGCTGGAAAAATACATGGACTGACCCTGCTCGCCCTCCAGGAGGAATTCACTAGTTTTACCCTTCAACGCAGAAATGCTCATGAACAATCAGCAGAAGAAAAGGATTGCCGTATTTGGTTCCACCGGATCGGTGGGAACCCAGGCACTGGAAGTGATTGCGGCCAACCCGGAATTATTTTCAGCAGAAATCCTCACCGCACAGCAAAATTATGATCTGCTGATCAAACAGGCCCTGCGTTTTGTTCCTGATATCGTCGTGATCGGCGATGAAACCAGATACCAAACCGTCAAAGACGCTTTGGCTGCACAACCCATCAAAGTATTCGCCGGAGAAAAAGCGCTGACGGAAGTAGCGGCGATGGATAGTTATGATGTGATGATGGCCGCGATCGTCGGATTTGCCGGACTCATGCCCACACTCACGGCAATCGAACATGGAAAAACGATTGCCCTCGCAAACAAAGAAACCCTCGTCGTGGCGGGAGATATCGTGATGCGCAAGGCCGTTGAAAACAGGTCGCCCATCATTCCGGTGGATTCGGAACATTCCGCCATCTTCCAGTGTCTGCTGGGCGAGACAAGGAATCGAATTGAAAAAATTATACTTACGGCTTCCGGCGGACCCTTTCTCGGGAAAAAGCCGAATTTCCTGGTCAATGTAAAAAGAGACCATGCCCTGCAGCATCCGAACTGGGCCATGGGTGCAAAAATATCCATTGACTCAGCCACCCTCATGAACAAGGGTCTGGAGATGATCGAAGCCCGGTGGCTTTTTAATTTACAACCCGGACAGATCCAGGTGGTCATTCATTCGCAGAGCATCATCCACAGCATGGTGCAGTTTGAGGACGGTAGCATCAAAGCACAGATGGGCCTGCCGGATATGAAATTGCCCATACAATATGCGCTCGGATTTCCCCTCCGTCTGCCGAATAAATTGCCGAGATATACGTTTAACAAACCGGATAAATTGTCTTTTGAAGAACCCGATATCAAAACGTTCCGGAACCTGCAACTCGCCAAAGAAGCCCTTGCCAGGGGCGGAAATGCAGGATGCGTGCTGAATGCAGCCAACGAAATTGCCGTTTATGCGTTCCTGAAGAACCGGATCGGGTTCCTGGATATGACCGACCTGATCGAAAAAACCATACATAAAATCCCATTTGTGGAACAACCCACGCTGGAAGATTATTTTGACAGCGATGGCGAGGCGCGTAACTTCGCGGCTTCATTAATTAAATTGTAAAATTCCCGGCAAGCATAACGTGAACACGGACTGCAGCTGATCTTTGTACGATGAATACTACTTCCTTCATGCTTGCGATAGACTGGGCTAATGCAGGCTCCAAAGCCGCCCAACTCATCCTTTCATTATCACTTATAGTTATAGTGCATGAGTTTGGCCATTACCTGCCATCCAAATTATTCAAATGCCGGGTAGAGAAATTCTTTTTGTTTTTTGATCCCTGGTTTGCCCTGGTCAAGAAAAAAATCGGCGAAACCGTTTACGGAATTGGCTGGCTTCCCCTCGGCGGATATGTTAAAATTTCCGGAATGGTGGATGAGAGCATGGACAAGGAACAGATGAAACAACCGCCGCAGCCCTGGGAATTCAGGAGTAAACCTGCCTGGCAGCGACTGATCATCATGCTCGGCGGAGTTACGATGAATGTGCTGCTGGCTTTTGTGATCTATGCGATGATCCTCTATACCTGGGGTCAGCGAAAAGTACCGATGGACAGCCTGACCAATGGTGTGGAAGTGACCGACAGCCTGATGTATCATATCGGATTTCGCGACGGGGATAAAATCATTTCCGTGAATGGCGAGACCGTAGAGTATTTCGACGACCTGCCGAAAAAAATCCTGCTGGGTGGTGGCGGACATGTGGATATTATCCGCGATGGAGAACACCAGAATATCGATCTGCCCACAGCCCTGATTGGAAAACTCGTAGAAAGAAAAAAGAACAGCCCGGTTTTATTTCTTCCCCGGATCCCGGCATATGCTGATATTATTCCTGATTCAAATAATGCGTATAAAGCGGGATTGAAAAGATTTGATCAGATCACAACGGTAGACGGCATTGCAACGCCATTTTATGATCAGTTCAAAAAAGCAGTCTCTGCGCATAAGGGAAAAATGATCGCGATGACGGTGGAGCGGAAAGGTGCCGTGGATACCCTGCAGGTTCAGGTGACACCGGAGGGCACGATTGGATTTTACCGTTTGCTCGACTTCCAGTCGCTCGACAGCATGAAACTGATCCGCATCGAAAAAACAGAGTACGGGTTTTTTGCATCATTCCCCGCCGGAGTGCACCTCGCAGCAGAAACACTCAGTTCTTATATCGACCAGTTCAAAAAAATTCTTTCTCCAAAAACAGAAGCATATAAAGGTGTGGGTGGCTTCAAAGCGATGGGGTCCATTTTTCCTTCGATGTGGGACTGGCAGTCGTTCTGGAACATCACCGCATTCTTCTCCATTGCCCTGGCCTTTATGAACATCCTGCCGATACCGGCGCTGGATGGCGGCCATGTACTATTTACCATACTGGAAATGATCACCGGCCGCAAGCCCAGTCAGAAACTACTCGAGTATGCACAGATCGTGGGCATGGTGCTCCTGCTCGGCCTGATGATCTATGTAAACGGGAACGACTGGTTCGGCTGGGGGAAAGGAAGGTAAGGCAAGTGTGGGAGTATGGGAGTATGGGAGTGTGTTGCCCGCCGAAGCTTTAGCGAAGGCGGGTGGGAGCGCAAAACCCGCCGGGCGCCGCGTTTTAAAAAAGCATCCTAATTCTTTTCTATCAGCCAACCCACGCCAATAATTTTCGTTGTGGTTAGAACAAACCTCCAAAAATTATCCATCGGGTACAGAGCAGATAACCGGAACACTACATTACGATAATTTTCCCGACGGATGGGGACTCTACTATGCGACGGCTCATGAAAACCTGATTTTTAAAAATAAATATTCCAGTCCCGATGCCCAATACTGGCATTTTAAACAATATGTGGGTGTGAATGCGCGTCTTTATTTTACAGATCAGGGTGATACATCCTGCCTCTATGGCATCGGACCCGTATGCGGAATCCGGGTGGTGGAAGTAATTGATCTTAAAAACGAATAAAAAAATCCAGATGAGAAATGTCTTCCTGTGTTTTGTACTTGGTCTTTCTATGATCGGTTGTAAAAAAACGGAAACCCTGCCTGCAGGAACCCTGCAGGTAAACGGTGTGCTGCACTATGACAAGGGCCTGGGTGGCGGCCTTGGATTATATTATATAACGGACAGCAGTCAGACGATGATCTTTAAGAATGAATTTGCCACCGACACACTCCAGTACTTCCACTATATCTCTTATGTGAACCTGAATACCACATTATTTTATATGGATGGAGGAGAAGGATGTTATACCGCAGTCCCCTCCCTCTGCGGATTGCCATTGGCGGACATTGTGAAATTCACCATCAGATAAGTGCCGGAATTCAGCGCAGTTGCTGATTTTGTAAGCGGGTAAAAAATCGTTAAATTTGCAGGTTCATTTCCCGGGGGTGCCTGGTATTGACAGCGTAGATCTTTGAAAGTATAAGCATGTCGTGCGTTGGATAATTAGCACGTAAATCTGAATATTCACAACTCAAATGGCAATACACAGTATGCCATGGCCGCTTAATCAGTGATTAAGTAGTCATTTGGGCCGTGTGGCAGGTTCGCCTGTTACCAAGCTGCATCGCCGACTAAAACCAAAAGAGGACGCTGCTCAGGAAGGCTGTGACCTGAGCCTAAGACTATTCAGCTAAGAGAAGAATGGGTTTGTTGCCGTCCGGTTCTTCTTCGACAATCAATCTGCAAATAAACATGTAGAAAGCTTTTTAAGAATATGTTTGGACAGGAGTTCGATTCTCCTCACCTCCACTTTTTAAGTAGTTGAATATGTTTGAAAGCTCGTGAAACGCCCTGTTTACGGGCTTTCTGCGTTTTAGGACCCACCGGATTTCACCGAAAAATGGCCTTGTTGAGGTGTTGAATTCGGGGCTAGTGAATTTTTAAATTTCACTAGCCCCGAATGACTCGCAAGGTGTTGGATTTCAAGATGTTCAAATTTTGAACATCTTGTCTCCCGTATGGTGAAATAGTATTTTTAAACATTTAAAATACAACGGAAATGGGAACGAATCTCAGAGTGCTTTTTTATGCCAAGAAAAAAGTAAAAACAATTAAGGGCACCACACCAATCTATCTCAGGATTACTATTGATGGTCAGCGATTTGAAACAAGTATTCATCGTCAAATCGCAACAGACAACTGGATAGCCAAACTTGGTAAAGCGAAAGGTATCACCGAAGATGTGAAGATTCTCAATGCACATCTCGAGACCCT
>DATCAO010000403.1:0-3830 GCA_036512575.1 Puia sp. | reverse complement strand
AAAATCTACACGCAAACCCAATGCAGCATTTATGGCTCCATTGTCTCTGAGCGATGCATTGTCCAAAGTTGTTGGAAGCAAATCACTGCCCAGAACAGAAATCATCAAAAAGATCTGGGTCTATATTAAGAAAAACGGATTGCAGGACAAAGTAAACAGGCGCATGATCAACGCTGATGCCAACCTGAAACCGATATTTGTCAAGGATCAGATCTCCATGTTTGAAATGGCAGGTGCACTGAACAAGCACGTGAAATAATTTTTCAATTAAAGCTTTCACTGGTTAACCGGAATTCACGGCGGCAGAAATCTTTTACCGCCGGAATTCGGTTATTCACCGCCCCGATCCCCCGGATTACCTAACAACCGTTGTGCTCCGATTTCCATATTATTATTTTTGAACCCAATTAAAAAAATGATATGGTACAGGCACATGCACTCCCAAAACCAGCACCAGCCTGGTTTTACGCGTTAGTCGATTGGATTTGCAGCTTTTCATTCACCCGTCCGAGAAAAGAGGAAGAAAATTATTTTCTCATTCACTGAAGTAAAATGCATCACATTTTGTTGTTTCCCCTAAAGCAGTATTGCCTGGGAGAAAACGTGATTTTACTTTTGGGACTATGTCAGTACCGGAATTAACTTTGTATAAAATCCTTTCGAAAAAATTATGGGAGCAGGAAGCGCATGAAGTAGTAGAATTTATTTATTCAGAAGTCAGGGCTCAAATGGAAGAAGTTAATGCTGATCTGAATACAAAAACAACAGTCTTTCTGAACAAAGAAGACAAGATCGATTTAATTGACAGAATCGATATTACCAAATCGGATCTGATCGACAGAATAGATTTTTCAAAATCGGATCTGTCCGATAGAATTGATATTACAAAATCAGGTCTGATCAACAGAATAGATATCACAAAATCAGATCTGACCGACAGGATCAATAAAGTAAGAAAAGAATTAATCGTCTGGATTGTTGGTGTTTCTCTTCTTCAATATATCCTGCTCATGGTAACCCGGAAATTCTTCTAACCAATTCTCCTATACTTGCCAATCATTCCCACACTCCCACATTCCCCTACTCCCACACTTTCAAAGGTATTTCCCCGTATAACTTCCCTTTACCTTCTTCAGCCCGGCCGGAATCCCTTCATAAACCAGGCTGCCGCCGGCATCACCGGCCCCGGGACCCAGATCAATCACCCAGTCCGCCGATTTGATCACATCGGTATTGTGTTCCACCACCAGTACGGAATGGCCCTGGTCGATCAGGGCGTTGAAGGAAGTCAGCAGTTTTTTGATATCATGGAAATGCAGGCCGGTGGTCGGTTCATCGAAAATAAACAGGATATGACCCAGGCTCCTTCCCTTACCCAAGAAGGAGGCCAGTTTCACCCGTTGCGCCTCGCCGCCGGAAAGCGTATCGGAACTCTGGCCCAGTTTAACATAACCCAGCCCCACACTGCTCAGCGGACTTAATTTCTGAATGATGTCTTTTTCATCCTTAAAAAAATCCAGGGCATCGTCCACACTCATTTCGAGCACATCGTGGATATTTTTATTCCGATACACGACGTCCAGCACTTCGTCTTTGAAACGTTTTCCTCCGCAAACCTCGCAGGTCAGGTGTACATCGGCCAGGAATTGCATTTCCACCACTTGTTCCCCTTCTCCTTTACAGGTATCGCAGCGACCCCCGTCTACATTAAAAGAAAAGTGCTTGGGCTGAAAACCCCGCATCTTACTGACGGGTTGTTTGGAATACAATTCGCGAATCTCATCATAAGCTTTCACATAGGTAACCGGGTTGCTCCGCGAAGATTTACCGATTGGATTCTGGTCTACCAGTTCAATCTGGCCGATGGCATCGACATCGCCGGTTATCGATAAGTGCATACCCACTTTGTCAGCAAATTCGCCTTTCAGTTTTTGCAGCGCCGGATAAAGGATTTGTTTAACCAGGGTTGTTTTACCGCTCCCGCTGACCCCGCTCACCACGCAGAGCACGTTCAGCGGGAACGATACGGTGATATCTTTCAGGTTATGCTGGCGGGCACCATTGACCACGATAAACTGTCTGGCCTTCCTCATACGGGCAGGGGGTTCAATTTGCAAATCACCACGCAGGTATTTCCCGGTCAGACTTTTTTCAGTTTTGATGATGGTCTGGTAATTTCCTGCTGCCACCACCTCACCGCCCAGGTGGCTGGCCAGCGGACCCATATCTATAATATGATCGGCTTCCCGCATCATCATCTCGTCGTGTTCCACCACCACAACCGTATTGCCTAAATCGCGCAGTTCCTTCAAAACTTTGATCAGCCTTTCAGTATCTCTTGAATGTAACCCGATGGAAGGTTCGTCGAGTATATATAATGAGTTGGTCAGGTTGCTGCCCAGAGACCTGGTTAGTTGTATGCGCTGGCTCTCCCCGCCGCTGAGCGAATTGGCGAGGCGGTTCAGGGTCAGGTAACCCAAACCCACGTCCATCAGGGTTTTCAGCCGGTTGTGTATTTCAATTAAGATTCGTTTGGCTACCTGTATTTGAAAAGGGCTCAGCGTAAGGCTGCTGAACCATTCTGAAAGATATTCCACAGGCATTTCACAGATTTCCCCAATATGCTTTTCCCCGATCTTGACGTACAACGCTTCGGGACGCAGCCGGTAACCCCTGCATTCCGGGCAGCTGGTGCGGCCCCGGTAGCGGGAAAGCAAAACCCGGTACTGCACTTTATATAAATTCTTCTCTACCTCTTTAAAGAAATCATCGATCCCGTTCACTTCCTTATTCCCTTCCCAGAGTAACTGGTATTGTGCTTTATTCAGATCGATGATGGGTTTGTGTATGGGGAAATCATATTTTTTGGAAGCCCGTATAAAATGATCCCTCCATGCGCTCAGTTTTTCCCCCTTCCAGGGTGCTACAGCCCCTTCAAACAAACTCAGTCGTTTATCCGGGATCACCAGGTCGGCATCAATACCGAGTACCTGACCGAATCCTTCGCAGGTGGGGCATGCACCAAAAGGATTGTTAAATGAAAAGAGGTTGGGTATCGGCTCTTCAAAACGGATACCGTCCATTTCAAAGCGGTTGGTAAAGGGAATTTGTTCTTCGCCATTGCATTCGATCAGCATTTGGCCCTCCCCCTCGTAAAAAGCTGTGCCGATGGAATCTGCCAGACGGTGCTGGTCGTCTTCATCAAAATCTTTCACTACGATGCGGTCGATCAGCAGGAAGGAATTATTCTTCGGAAGTTTTGGATCAGTTTTTTTCGTCTTGTTTCCATCCGACGGGGGGAGCAGGTCTTCAATCCGGACTGTCTCCTTATTTATATACAGCCGGCTGAATCCTTTCTGCAAGAGGATATTCAGTTCTTCTGTGGTATTGCGGTGGGTATGTTGTTTGAAGGGCACCAGGATCAGGATCTTATCCCCTGTAGGTCGTGCCTGCATGGCGCTGATCACATCCTGAACATCCTGTTTCTTCACGGGCCTGCCTGAAACCGGCGAATAGGTAATGCCCACCCGGGCGAAAAGCAATCGCAGGTAATCGTAAAGCTCGGTCATGCTGCCTACTGTTGACCGGGGCGTACGCGTGGTCACTTTCTGCTCGATGGCGATGGCGGGACAAAGCCCCTTGATATAATCTACATCCGGTTTATCCATCCTGGCCATGAACTGGCGCGCGTATGCGCTTAAACTCTCGGCATAACGGCGCTGGCCCTCCGCAAACAGGGTGTCGATCGTCAACGAAGATTTTCCGGAACCCGATAGACCGGTCACCACAATAAATTTATTGCGTGGAAAATCAACTGAAATATTCTTCAG
>DATCAO010000402.1:0-2850 GCA_036512575.1 Puia sp. | reverse complement strand
CAGTGGGAAAGCAGACCGGGTTAGGTCTTCAGGCTTTAGGCTTAAAGCTTAAATTGCATGAAACCACCTGAATGAGCGTATATAAAATGGCCGCCAGCAAACGAATCGCGCTGGTCGCCCATGACAATAAAAAGACCGAGCTCATCGAATGGGCAGTTTATAATAAATCGGTGCTTTCGATGCACAAGCTTTTTGCGACCGGTACAACCGGTAAATTGCTGGAAAAAGCCCTCGGCCTTCCCATAACTAAATTTATGAGCGGGCCACTCGGAGGTGATCAGCAGATTGGAGCGCGCATCGCCGAAAGAAAAATAGATGTGCTGATTTTTTTCTGGGATCCGATGGAAGCGCAGCCACATGATCCCGATATCAAGGCCCTGCTCCGCCTCGGGGTGGTTTGGAATATCCCCTTCGCCTGCGACCGCTCTACAGCGGATTTCCTGCTGACCTCACCACTCATGCACCAGGAATATGATGTGATCCAGCCTGATTATTCCCTTTACCTGAAAAGACCGTCCAGATGACAGGTAAAAAAATGAGCAGGGCACTAAAAATCAGTCTGCGTATTTTGGGTATCCTGTCGGCGCTGGTCCTGCTTGCCTTTATCGGAGGGTGGATCTACCTGAAACAACATAAAAGACAAGTCATTGCCTTTATCGAATCGGAAGCGAAAAAAGGTTTGAACGGCGGCTCGCTGCAAATTGGTGACATCAGTATCGGATTTAAACACAGTTTCCCCCGCATAGCCTTCACCATTGATAGCCTCAGCCTGCGCGACAGCCTGTGGAGTCGCCACCATCATGACCTGATTTCGGCGGCGCGGGTATACGCCACACTTGATTTTTTTAAACTCATCATCGGGAAAATCAATGTCGGTCGGATCGTGCTGGAAAAACCAAATATTTATTTATATACCGACAGTTCCGGATATTCAAACACCTCGCTTTTTAAAAAGAACAATCCGCCAAAAAAAAATACCCAAAAAAACCAGGACTTTCCCATTTTGCAAATCAGCAATGGCTTGTTTACAGTAGATAAAGAGGATGCTCATAAGATTTTTGACTACAATATCAACTGGCTGGAATGCCATATCCGGGGAAATGAAGACAATCCCTCTCTGACCATTGACGCCGACCTGGATTGCCTGGTCAAACAGATGACTTTCAATCGGGAAAAGGGGGCATTTCTCGAAAATAAATCCGTTCAGGGTCAGTTTCAGATCCAGTTCAACAAGGATTCCAAGGTACTCCAGTTCACAAAAATCAAACTGGCCGTCGAGCAGCAGCCCTTTGTTTTTACGGGAAAATTCTACCTCGCTGAAATACCGACTCCTTTTATTCTTTCATGGGAAACAGATCAGCTGTCATTCAGGAAAGCCGTTTCATTTCTTTCTCCAAGTATCCGGCTGAAACTGGATCAGTATAATATTTCCGAATCCATTACCCACCTGGCGGGAAGTTTGGATAATTCCGAACCGGAATACAAAACACCCCAGATTCATCTTCGGCTTAATGTGTCGGATAAAACCATTACAACGCCTGTTGTAATTATTCCGCACACTTCATTTACCGCAACGTTCAACAACGAGGAACTGAAAGGCCTTGGTCATGAGGACTCCAATACGGTTATGCATTTTTCTCCGCTGAAAGGAAAATTAGAACAATTGAGTTTCTCCTGTGATTCTGTGGTTATCCGAAACCTGATCCATCCCAGGATGAACCTACACATTCTGTCGGATTTCCCGCTGGAACACATAAATGATTTCCTGAATGAAAATGAACTGGCCTTTACAAAAGGATCCGGGAAAATCAACCTGGTTTACAGCGGTTCCCTGGAAAAAAACTACGACAGTTTAAGAATGCTGACCGGTGTTTTTAATCTCGATTCCGCCTCCATCAACTACGTGCCGAGAAATTTACTTTTTAACAGGGGCGTTGGCGTTATCCGTTTTACCGGTAAAGACATGATCGTCGATAATCTGAACTTGTATTCCGGCAGTACAGACTTAATCATGAGTGGCGCATTGAAAAGTATGTTTTACCTCATTAATCAGAAAAATAAGAAACTAACCCTGGACTGGTCGATTCGATCTAATAAATTAAATCTGAATGATTTTATCACCTATCTAAAACAGCAACAGGTTTCAAAGACAACCAGGAAAAAGAAATCCTCACTCGCTCAGACTCTAACAGACTTCACCAGCCTTCTCGAATCTGCAGATTTCAATTTAGACCTGGATGCCAGACAACTCATGTATAAAAAATTCAATGCAGATAACCTTCGGGCGAAAATGATCATGAATGATAATTTTATCAACCTAAAAGACATCAGGCTCCAAAGTGCGGGAGGCAGTATTAACCTTCAGGGGATGCTTCGAAATGACCCCGGCGCCAACCCTTTTGCCTTCAAAGCCCAGCTGAAGACCGTCAACGTGAGTAAAATTTTTTATGCCTTTAATAACTTCGGATTAAAATCTCCTACTGACAAAAATATCAGTGGCGAACTGACGGCGGATATTACGATGCAGGGTGCAGTAACAACCAAGGCCCAGTTGATACCTGATGAACTGAAAGGCTTCGTAAAATTTAATCTTCAAAATGGTCAGCTGGTGAATTTTGAACCCGTCCAGAAAATACAGGAGACTGTCTTCAAGAAAAGAAATTTCGCTGATATTCAGTTCGCCGATTTGCATGATTTATTGGAAATACATGGCGAAAATATTACCATTAACCGCATGGAAATTAATTCCACCGTGCTGCATATGTTTGTGGAAGGCATATACAATATGAAAACGGGTCCCGACCTCAGCATCCAGGTTCCGCTCAGCAACCTGAAAAATAATAAGGATGC
>DATCAO010000401.1:0-7081 GCA_036512575.1 Puia sp. | reverse complement strand
ACTATACGGTGACCGGCTGAATGGGAGCGAAGTCAATAATGCAAACCGCTATAAGTTTTCCTATCCCGGATACAATGAAATATTTACCGGTTATCCGGACACAGCGGTAAATTCAAACGATAAAATAAAAAACCGAAATACCAATGTGCTGGAATTCATTGCAAAGCAGCCCGGGTACAAAGACCGTATTGCCGTCTTCAGTACCTGGGATGTTTTTCCATATATTTTGAATACCTGGAGAAATGGTATGTACGTGAATGCTGATGTGGACAGTCTGAATGTCAAACAGCCTTCACTGAGGCTGATCAATGACATGCAATTTCTTACTGCCAAACCCCTCGATGTCCGGCCCGACCTCCTTACTTATTTTGCGGCAAGAGAATATCTGAAAGCCTACCACCCAAGGATTCTTTATATAGCATTTGATGAAACCGATGATTTTGCTCACGCTGGTCTTTATGATCAATATCTCAAAAGTGCACATGCGGAAGATGCTATGATTGGCGATTTGTGGAGGCTGGTTCAGGGCGACCCCCAATACCGCAACAAAACCACATTGCTGGTTACCTGCGATCACGGAAGGGGAGATCAGATTAAAGAACAATGGACCGACCACGGCGAAAAGATAATAGACGCAGGACAAATCTGGATTGCCGTTATTGGGCCGGATACTCCTCCCGTAGGAATCGTGAAGACCTCATCTCCGCTTTATCAAAAACAAATTGCACCTACGCTGGCACAATTGCTTGGTTTTTCTTTTATACCGGATCAGGGAAGCGCAGCGCCCATTGCAACGATAGCCCAATATTGAACAACCCGCCTGATCTGCGGGGTAAATACTCTACACAATTGTTGACTTTCAGGCTTCCCACTCATTTTATTGGGGAGTTTTCATCAGGCTTGATTCTTGTTCTGACATGATCGTCAATCACTAAATTCATTGCGAATCAGAAGGGAATCGGCTGCTTCTCAAAGGAAACGGTCGACGCACAGGTTCTGAATCATTACTCAAAACGTGGCCAAACCAGTTGGTGTACATAGCAAAAAATTGGCGGTCGGAATTAAAATAGGTTTAATTCTGATCATTGCCCTGATCCTGTTGGGCATCGGGTACTGTGGATTCCAGGTTCATGATCTCTCCAACCGGCAGGAAGCCATTAAGAAGGATTATATGGTGGTTAACAGTGTGTCTTTTGGACTGCTGTCCGTAGACGAATGGCGGGATAATATAGTCGCCGCAGCCAAAGCCCAAATCCAAAAATTCAAGCTGACTCCTGAGCAAAATCAGGATCTCAAAAAAGAAATTGAACAGATTCTGCATGCCGTCGTTAACAAGGCCGTTGCTTCCATGGAAAAACCCCAAAAGAATATCGGCAAAAAGATTGAGAAGATGGCATTCCACGCATTGGTCGATGAAAAGAAATTACACGAACAGGTTCCCGGATACGCGCAAAAAATCATCGATGAAATTAATAGACCGTCCAGCTATCACAGACTTAAAAACATAGCGCAGACCGAGCTCGATTCACTGGGCAGCCAAACCTACGACAGTTCAAAAAACGCTGAAAAGATTTTAATGGACTCCTTATTTAGCAAATATTCGGTTACGGACAAAGCATCTTTTGAAAAACAAACGGTTTCTGATCTTTCGCTGATCAGGAAACAAACCTATAGCTGGGCATTAGGCATGCTGGGAGGCGTTCTTTTGATTTTACTTACCTGGTGGCTGGTTAGAAACAGGCCGGATGTACACACCCCGTTGTATGCGATGTCTATTTTATCTGCACTGATTCTTTTGGTCGTAGGCCTGACCTCTACCATGATTCAGATTGATGCACGCATCGATTCCATGGACTTTCATATACTGGGACAGAATGTAAATTTTAAAAATCAGGTTTTGTTCTTTCAGAGTAAAAGTATCGTTGACGTAGTGCATATACTGATTCAAACCGGCAAGATCGATGCGATAATCGTTGGTGTACTGATTTTGATTTTTAGTATTTTATTTCCAATAACCAAACTGTTCTCCACCGGCGTATATATGCTGGATAAGCGGCGATGGGCAAAAAATAAACTGATTCATTATTTTGCTTTTGACTCCGGCAAATGGAGCATGGCTGATGTATTGGTGATTGCCATTTTGATGACTTTTATAGGGTTTAATGGGATTGTGAACAATACTTTGTCAGATCTGAATATGAATAATGGGACCATTACCAGCATTACAACCAATAATACCTCGATGCAGCCGGGGTACATCATATTTATTGGTTTTGTACTCTACAGTTTTACCTTGTCCAATATTTTGAAAAACATTTCGCATTTAAGACATATTGTTGTCGTCGATCAGAAATAGTCGCTATTTTAGGTTTAACGATTCATCCAAACCAGTCAGAACTATTAAAGCATGGTTAAAAAATACCCATTTTATGTGAAGGTGACCGTCATCATGTTCGGGTTGGTCCTTCTTGCATACATTTTACTGGGTTTGAGAGATATTCTGGTACCGCTGGCTTTTGCGCTGGTACTCGCTGTTCTGCTGAATCCCCTGGTTGTTTTTTTAGAAAAAATTCGTCTTCCGCGTCTGTTGGCTATAGGAGTGGCCATCATCGTCATGGTGATTTTTATCACCGGGCTGACCTATTTCCTGGTCATTCAGATCAAAGGAATTGCCGGCGACTGGCCCCTGTTTAAACAGAAGTTTGCTATGTTGTTTTCCAAATTTCAACGATTTGCGAGAACTGATTTTGGAATTAACACAAAGAAACAGAATGAATATATCAATGATGCCGGAACTAATCTTCAACCTGTTTTGGCTTCAGCGATGAGCACTGTATTCGGAGGAATGGCTATGGCCTTCCTGTTACCTGTTTACACATTCCTGTTTTTGTACTACAAAAAACTCATTTTGAATTTTCTCTTTGAAATATTTGCGGAAGCAGAAGAAAAAGAGATCAGGGTTGTTTTAACTCAGACGAAAGGTGCGGTTCAAAATTATATGTTCGGCATCCTGCTGGAAGCATTGATCGTGGCCAGTTTAAATACCATTGCCTTGCTGATTTTGGGCGTTCCCTATGCAATTCTGCTCGGCGTTTTCGGTGCCATACTCAATATCCTTCCTTTTATTGGGGGAATTTTAGCGGTATTGTTTCCTGTTTTGGTTGCTACGGCTACTAAAGACGGATTTAGCACCCAGTTGTGGGTGATTGTTGCCTATATCGTCATTCAGTTTGTGGACAATCATTTTTTGGTACCCTATATTGTTGCGTCGAAAGTGAAAATCAATGCGCTGGTTTCAATCGTTATCGTCCTATTGGGTGGCGCTTTGTGGGGAATTTCGGGTATGTTTCTTTCAATTCCCTTCCTGGGTGTTTTAAAAATTATTTTTGATCGTTTGCCCGAAATGAACCCCTGGGGGATATTGATCGGACAGGAAGTACCTACGAAAAGGAGAGGCCAGATCATACAACTCCGCAGAAAAAAAAAGACCGTGGAGGAATTAAATTGATCGTTTTTCATGGGGACCGGTTTTTGAATAGATATTTCCAAATGATTTTAATACAAAGGAAATGGTTTAGTTTTTTTTTAATCGCAGGGTTGTTGGTTACGTTAAATAGTTCTGCACAAAATGCTCCGGACCTGATTCCTCAGAACCAGACTTTTGAGGACACGTCACGTCAAAAGGATTTGCTGGACGTATATAAAAAATGGTTTAAGCTGCCACCACAGCCTAAGAATCCCCATCCTGAAAATAAGATATACTTCACATTAAATCCACTGGCCAATGCGCCAACGAGTTCCGGAAATGCATTTGTAACCAGTACGACCGCGAACGTTTACCTGGGGCCTAAATCGACCACCAATCTCTCAATGGCTAATTTTGCTCCCTATTTTAATTTTAACAGGAGGTTTGGTCTTCCATTGAGGTCTACCATTTGGTTAAAGGACAACGCCTGGATCATACAGGGTGATATTCGTTTCCTGGTTTATCCCCAATACACCTGGGGACTGGGCACTTCACATACTAATAGTGAGAAAGAGTGGGTGAACTACAAGTATATCCGTTTTTATCAGGCGGGACTTAAACGCGTGAGCGAACACCTTTTTATAGGGATGGGTTATGATCTGGATTACCATTTTAATATCGGCGGAGATTCTGGGGTGAACCTGCAACAATTCACCGGATATCAATATGGTCTGTCGGGTAATTCCCTTTCTTCTGGACTCACATTCAATTTTTTATACGATACCCGCAACAGGCATGCATATCCTTTCCCCGGAAGTTTCTTATATGTTATTTATCGTGTGAATCCCGGATTTCTGGGGAATATGAATGCCTGGCAATCTATTTTTGTGGATATGAGGAAATACCTACCATTAAATAAACCGTCAAATCCGGATCAGCAGAACCTCCTCACTTTCTGGTCATTTCTTTGGTGGAATTTTAGTAATACTACACCTTATCTCGATCTTCCAAGCACTGGCTGGGATGAGTATAACCGGTCGGCACGGGGGTTTGATCAAAACAGGTACAGAGGTAAGGCGCTGTATTATTTTGAAACGGAATATAGGAGGGATATTACTGACAATGGGCTTTTTGGATTTGTCCTATTTTCCAATATCAATACTGTCAGTGGATCGGGGACGATGTTCCAATCATGGCATCCGGCCGGGGGACTTGGATTGCGCATTAAATTCAGTAAGGTATCCCATTCTAATTTTGCAATGGACTACGCATTTAGCAAGGGTTACCAGACGGTGCTGTTCAATTTTAGTGAAACATTCTGACGAAGAGCGGGAAGACTCAGCCACCGATTCTTTTATAACCCAGACCAGTCAGTTTGTTCATAAATACCAGGTTCCAGGTCATTTGAGTCGAGGTAAGGGTTTCGATGGTAATCGTGGTTTTCTCGCCCTTTACCAGGGGGATGTTCAAGTCGAGGTTTTTTCCGGAAAGCGTATAGTGTTCACTGTGAACTTTTGTTTCTCCTCCAGCTGATACGGTGCTGGTGTAGGTTCCATCTGATTTTATTTCAAGTATTTCCTTGTAGTCCCTGGCCTCCATTGATTCTTCAAATTGTTTTTGAACATCAGGTGATACCGGCACCTGTTTGCCCGTTGTTTTGTCCTGTTGATACCATTTTGTCAAGTTCCGTTGCCATTTTCCTACGATGGATTGCGCATCGCAATGATTAAAAATTAACAGCATGGATGCAATAAGAAAGTAATAACCTGTTTTCATATGATCTTGTTTAATTAGCAAAAGGTATCCTTTTATTTGAGTCTTACATGGATCTCCGCCATAATTATTTCATGAATTCAACCTGATCAGTCTATTCCTTTGGCAGTCCATCCATTCCAAATGATTTATCTTTAGAATGAATGACTGCCAAATGAAACATGTATTCTTTCTTTCCTGCGTCCGTTTTTTATGTGCTGTCTTTTTCTGTTTCTCCACTACTTATTGTTCCTGCCAATCCAAATCTGATTCCGTCCGGTTCAGGAAAATTGTAATCACGCGTGACTTTGTTTCCGAGGGTGTCGCTGTGGGAGATGTCAACCACGACGGCAAGTTGGATATTATGGCGGGCAGTTTCTGGTTTGAGTCTCCCCAATGGACAAGGCACAAGATCACCAGCCCGAAAATATTTTTGCCGGATACTACATTCAGCAATTCTTTCCTGGACTTCAGTATGGATGTAAACCAGGACGGATGGATCGATCTGATCCGCGTCGGGTATCCCGGAGAGGAATTGGTTTGGTACGAAAATCCGAAAAATGCCGGCGGCTATTGGAAAGAACATATGATTTATCACCATATTGGAAATGAATCGCCCATGCTGGTAGACATTGACGGTGATGGAAGGCCAGACATATTATGCAACGACCCGGTAAAAAAGGAAATGATCTGGATAAAATCACCAGTCAAAAAAGGCGATACCTTATGGAAAGTATACACAATCAGTCATGATCCGACTCTTGCTACATATAAGTACACACACGGATTGGGGTTCGGGCATATGAATCTGGATGGTCGCCGGGATGTGATTATTACGAAGGGCTGGTGGGAAACGCCAACGGATCCTACTCAGCCGGACTGGATTTTTCATCCTGCAGATCTGGGAGAAGACGCCGCGCAGATGTATGCCATCGATATCGATGGAGACGGAGACATGGACCTGATCAGTTCATCTGCGCATAACTATGGAATCTGGTGGCATGAACAGGTTGTCGATGATCAGGGTCATATCAATTACCTGCATCATGAAATCAGCAAAGCATTTTCCGAATCCCATGGTCTCGTGATGACGGATGTGAACGGAGACGGGTTTCCCGACCTGGTGACAGGCAAACGCTATTTCGCGCACAATGGAAAAGACCCCGGTGCATACGAACCGGCGGTATTGTATTGGTTTGAATTGAAACCCGGGAGGCCGCCGGTCTGGATTCCGCATTTGATTGACGACGACTCCGGCGTCGGGCTCCTGCCTGTGGTAACGGATATCAATCAGGATGGTTTACTGGATATCATTACCGCAAATAAAAAGGGCATTTATATTTTTGAGCAGCTGAAATGATGCAGCTGAATCTGTGGGAAATATTCGAAGCGATCGATAAACAGGATCAGTATCCTGTCCATTCTTGTCTTTCTTCTGGCGCTGGCCACTTATATCATCCTGTTCGGGTACCAGGTTTTGGATCTTCCTTACCAGGATTCCCTGTTTTTTCCCTTAAGGTCTGCCGGAAAACTCAAAAGCGGTTTGGAAACCTATGGCAGTAAATTGGAGCTGGTGCAGCAATGGGGTCGGGATGAAGTGTTCCGGCAGATCCAGAAATCCTCATCGTTTGCACTGTCGGCCACCACGATTGTTTTTCTGTTTATTTATCAGTTGATATTTGTCTCCCTCACTTTTTGTTTCGGACTGCTGGGCATCGTCTCTTCCAAGGGGGATGAAATCCGGGATACCCACCCGAATGGGTAGAAATTATACAAAGCATTCGCAGGGTAAGAACTGAAAATTTTAACAAACCACATCCAGACAAATGGTTTACCAGCCCATCTGGTATTCCTACTGGCATA
>DATCAO010000400.1:0-3069 GCA_036512575.1 Puia sp. | reverse complement strand
CTACGAGGTAGCCATGCATCCACCGGCTTTGAATGCGCCCGCCACTGACCAATCCGGATTCAAAGATGTGCACAGCATGACCAGCCTGCTGCAGCAGAATGCCTGCACTGAGTCCGGCAATTCCGGCACCTGCAATTCCGATGGTATTTTTGACTGATGACATCGGGCATGAAATTAACTGCTTTAGGAATAATTATTGCAGCTCATATAGTAAGATGAATTCAGCTCGTTTCAGATCGATTCTTTTTCCTTTACTCCTGCTGTTCTGCGGACTGAATATAACTATGGCATTTCAGGTGCGGTGGAACAGTCCCGTTAAAGGTTCCGTTAATCCATCAAACGCAGCCATGAGGGCCTGGATTTTTTCCAGGACGGATACCTTGACTAGTCCGGTAATTCAGGGTACCTTTATGATATCAAATGTAAAACCCGGGAATTACACATTGATGATCGAGGCCAAACCTCCCTTCCGGGATGGTTTTAAACAGGATATACTTGTAGTTGACGGGCAGCCGACGGATGTGGGCGTTCTCGAAATGCACCAGTAATGAAAAAAGACCATAAAGAACAGTCAAAAGACCAAAAGAAAAATTTAGGTGTACCAAGCAGGAAAATAACAGAAAATACTCACCTGGGCTCTTCAAATGCCTTCGAAGAAACCGAAAATCCATTGTCGCGCGATGCAGATGATATCAGCGATGAAAAACTGGATGAACTGATCGGAGACGAATAGTATTCCAAAATTGGGAATCGCATTTTGTTCATTTTGTGGACATAATTACACAGGTATTTACCATATTCTTTATATGGATAGAAACCATTTTGGCATCATATAAGTATTATAATATAGAACCTTTCCTTATGTTAAAAATAATGATCGTTGAGGATGACCTGGATTTGTTGCATGGTCTGCGGTTTTTGCTGCAGGCATATCATTGCAGGATTTGCCCACTGACAGATGCAGACGAAATTTTAAAAACAGTAGGCCTTTTGCAGCCTGATCTGATATTGCTGGATATCAAACTGGACCATGGCAACGGTCTGGATACCTGCAGGGAAATCAAGAACAGCTATCTGAAAGATACACCGGTGTATATCATGTCCGGCCTGCCTGATGTGGAAAGAAAATCTTACGAAGCAGGAGCAGATTTTTTTCTCGCCAAACCATTTGATTCAGAAACCCTGCTGGCCAAGATAAAAACAATTGAAAATTCTTCGCTGGAAAATTTCAATTCCTGATTTACGCTTAAAGCAAAAGGCGTAAAGCGTAAAGCACAAGGCTTAAGGCAAGAGCGTTATGCTTTATGCTTTATTTCTTACGCTTTATGCCTTACGCTTTACGCCTTACGCCTTACGCTTTACGCTTTACGCCTTAATGGCTGTTTCTTAAATAGGTGAAAATGATTTACTTTTCCGCCCGGCATCAGATCATTCGCATCCATGGACAAAAAAGGAGACTGGCAATGGGAAATATCCGCACACCATCCCTGGTTTCGTATTAACCTGAGGGAACTTTTTCAATATAAAGACCTTTTATTCCGGTTCGTGAGGCGGGATATTATCGCCAGTTACCAGCAAACGATCCTGGGGCCGGTCTGGGTTTTCCTGCAACCCTTATTTACCACATTTGTATATTTTATTATTTTCCACCGGGTGGCAAAGATTTCAACGGACGGGATTCCTCCCCTGCTGTTTTACCTGCCCGGCATCATCATATGGTCTTATTATGCTGACTGCATTACGACGACCATGAATACTTTTCAGTACAACGCATATATTTTTAATAAAGTTTATTTTCCGCGCCTGATTGTTCCACTCAGCAGCGTCTTATTCCATTCATTCCGCATTTCCATTCAGCTGCTGCTTTTCCTGCTGGTTTGTCTTTTTTATTTCATCAGGGGAGTGCCTGTTTATGTAAGCGCACAGATCCTGCTGATTCCTTTCCTGATATTGCTGACCGCTTGTTTTGCACTGGGATGCGGGCTGATCATCAGTGTGCTCACGGCAAAATACCGGGATCTCGATAATATCATGCAGTTCCTGCTGCGGCTGTTTATGTTTGCAGCGCCGGTTGTATATCCGGCTTCCATCATTCCGCAGAAATATTCAATTTTTTTCTGGCTCAACCCGCTCACGCCCATCATTGAAATATTCAGGTCTTCTATTTTGAAACCCCATCCCCTGCCATTGGCTTATCTGCTGCTGAGTGTGCTCACGACATCCATCATCCTGATAACCGGTGTGATCCTGTTTAATAAGAGGGAAATACAAATCATGGATGTAATTTAGTCATGGCAAAAAAACTCCTCGAAGCAGAAAATATTTCCAAGTATTACCGGTTGGGCGTGCTGGGCTCCCGTTCATTCAAAGAAGACCTGCGTGACTGGTGGACCGGCAAGAATACGCGATACAAAGAGACCGACTCGGAAAGCCCGCAGCATATCTGGGCCCTGCAGAACATCAGCTTCGATGTTGCTCAAGGAGAAGTGCTGGGATTGATTGGCAAAAACGGTGCCGGCAAATCGACCCTGCTGAAAATCATTTCAAGGATTACACTTCCCACCACGGGCAGAATCTCGGGTAACGGCCGTATTGCCAGCCTGCTGGAAGTGGGCACGGGCTTTCACGGTGAACTGACCGGCCGTGAGAATATTTATCTGAATGGTCACATCATGGGGATGAAGAAAAAAGAGATTGACCGGAAATTCGATGAGATCATTGATTTTTCCGGTGTATCCCGTTTCCTGGATACGCCGGTCAAAAGATATTCCAGTGGCATGTATGTACGCCTCGCTTTCGCGCTGGCCGCACACCTCGATCCGGAAATTCTGATCATCGACGAAGTGCTTGCCGTAGGTGACGCGGAATTCCAAATGAAATGCATAGAAAAAATCAAGTCCATTTCCAGAGAAGAGGGAAAGACCATTCTGTTTGTAAGCCATAATATTCAAACCATTCGCAACACCTGCAACCGGGCATTGGTGCTGGACAAAGGCAGGATCATCGCCTCCGGCGATTCTGAAACCGTTCTGGCGGGCTACCTGAATAAAACGCGGGAACAATTTCTGG
>DATCAO010000399.1:0-4106 GCA_036512575.1 Puia sp. | reverse complement strand
AACCGGAAACCTGCATTTGTGGTACGGCCCAAAACTTTTTTAGCTTCTTCCACTTCAGCCAGTAACTCGGCGATCGAGCCGATACATTTTTCTTCATCCCCATCCTCCGTTCTCCAGATCGGGAGTGGCGTTCCCCAGAAGCGGCTGCGGCTCAGATTCCAGTCCACCATATTTTCCAGCCAGTTGCCGAACCTTCCCTCGCCGGTGGAAGCCGGTTTCCATTGAATGGTTTTATTGAGCTCCACCATCCGGTCTTTGACGGTGGTGGTTTTGATGAACCAGGCATCAAGGGGATAATATAATATGGGCTTGTCCGTCCTCCAGCAATGCGGGTAGGTATGCTCGTATTTCTCAATTTTGAATGCCCGGTTCTCTTTTTTCAGTTTGACACAGATGTCCACATTGACGTCTGAATAATGCGGATCGTCTTTGTAATTTTTTACAAATCTTCCACTGAATTCATCCACGCCCTCCACAAACTTTCCTTCTTTGTCTACCAAAATAAGGATCCCGAGTTTATTTTTTTTGCCAATTTTAAAGTCATCGGCTCCAAAAGCCGGTGCAGTATGAACGATTCCGCTTCCATCTTCCGTAGTAACAAAATCACCACAAACGACCCGGAACGGATCTGCATCCGGCGTTATACTCCGGATTTGCTCCAGGCTCCCGGCAACACTGGGTATCAGCTGTTCATAGCGGCAGTTCTCAAGCCCGGACCCGGGAAAAGAAAAAAGGGTTTTCCAGGGAAGTACTTTGGAAGCGGGCAGATAACTGTTGAAATCAACATTTTCATCCTCCGGCTTAAAATATTTTCCGATCAGGGCTTTTGCAAGCACCACGCAAACCGGCAGGTGTGTATATGGGTTAAAAGTTTGAACCAGCGCATATTCGATTTCAGGCCCTACAGTCAGACCGAGATTGGATGGCAGGGTCCATGGCGTTGTCGTCCAGGCCAGAAAAAAAAGCTCCTGACTCCCCGACTTCGGAAGATGTTCAAATAAAAATTCCGAATGGGGGTTTCTTAAAGCCCTAAACATGGCTACACAACTCGTATCCTTCACTTCCTTATAGGTTCCGGGCTGGTTGAGTTCGTGAGAGCTCAATCCGGTTCCTGCAGCCGGGGAATAAGGCTGGATACTCACACTTTCAAGCAATAAGTCTTTCTGATACAATTCCTTCAGAATCCACCAAAGCGTTTCAATGTAATGATTTTCATAGGTTATATAGGGATGTTCCAGGTCAACCCAATAACCCATCCGCTGGGTGAGCTCATCCCATTTGTCTTTATACCGCAACACGGCCTCACGGCATTTCAGGTTATAGGCTTCCACTGAAATGGTTTTGCCAATATCTTCTTTGGTAATACCGAGTTCTTTTTCCACACCGAGCTCTACTGGAAGTCCATGGGTATCCCAGCCCCCCTTACGCTCAACCTGAAACCCCCGCATGGTTTTGTACCTGCAAACCAGGTCTTTAAGCGTCCGGCTGATTACATGATGGATTCCGGGAAGGCCATTGGCACTGGGCGGGCCCTCATAAAAAACAAAGGGAGTTTTACCTTCCCTTAAATCAATACTTTTCTGGAAAGCCCCGGTGGATTTCCAATGTTCCCCTATCGTCTGACCGATTTCCGACAGGTTTAGTTTTTCATATTCTTTATAACGACCGGCCATACAGATCCATTAATAATGAATGGGTTAGGAAGAAAATGTGTAAAAAGAAAGATATTAACAATCCAAAATGGCTGCAAATCTAGTGAATTTGGCGGTTTTTCTTCCGGTATAAACCCCCGTAAATAAACCGGTTGAGTACGATAGCTTAAAGTATAGTTACGCAGAAGTTGAGCATAATCAAGCTATTATCTATATTCAATTATCCACAATGCATTCCTTTGGCATAATTTATGTTTAAAAAAAGAAGTCTGATCCTGTAAAAAACCATGAGATGGTATCTATTAAATAGACTTTCTCTGGTTCTGAAAAATTTTTTCTACGGTTTAGGGTTTAGGGGTTAAAAAGGGGGGTATTCCTACTCCCCTTCCTTTTTACACTGGACGTTTTTAAATTACAATCCGCACCTTCCCGTTTTTAATTCCTTTTATCGCATTTGCAAAAACCAATGCTAGTGATCGACATTTTTCCCAATTCCTGAAATCACCATTCGAAGCCAGTTACTGAAAAGCCACCTTTTTGCCCCTTATAAAAAACCCCTCTTGTGAGGGGTTTTTTTCGTTGACCGTATACCGTTGACCGTCTTGATCAATAAAAACACTAACGTAGATTAATTTAATTTTGAGTCTCTCTAAACATTCGGTCAACGGTCAACGGTCAACGGTCAACGGTCAACGGTCAACGGTCAACGAAAATTATTTCCCTCTAACCCTTTTATAAATCCTAATCGCCAGCATCAGCACAATCGCCAGTGAAGCCATACCGGCAAGTCCGAAAACCACGCTCATGCCCTGCTTGACCGTCGCGAGGAAAACAATGGCGAAGAGTAAAAGGGTAGCCACTTCATTCCAGATGCGCAGCTGTTGGGAACTGAAACGGAAAATACCCTGGCGCTGCTCCTTATATATAATATGTAGAGAGAAATGATAGGCATACAACAACAGAACGAAAATAATTTTGATGACCAGCCACTGCGGCGTAACGCCCATCAGGATCCATAACCAGGGTCCGAATAGTAATGTGAGGATCGCAGAAGGCCAGGTGATGCCCAGCCACAAACGACGGATCATGATGCTGAACTGCGCACCCAGTATTTCACGCTCCGGTCCCGTTTTCTCTGCAGCTTCCGTATTGTAAATGAAGAGCCGGACAATATAAAACATGCCTGCAAACCAGGTAACAATAAAAATAATGTGCAGGGCTTTTATATAAAAATAACTCATGGCTTAAACTCTGATCCAGTCGGCCAGCGCCTGAACCCATAATGGATGGGTATTCAAACAGGGAATCATGGTGTACTCACTGCCACCGGCTTCCATAAAACTTTCCCTTCCCCGAATGGCAATTTCTTCCAGTGTTTCTAAACAATCACTCACAAATGAAGGGCAGGCTACCAACAGTTTTTTGATTCCTTCAGCCGGCATTTCCTGTAACCTGAAATCAGTATAAGGTTTTAACCAGGGATCCCTGAGCAACCTGGACTGAAAAGAAAAACTGTATTTTTCTTTTGGGATGCCCAGCTTTGCAACAACACACTGCATGGTCCGGAGACACTGGTGCCGGTAGCAGGTAGCATGGGCAACAGATTCCACTGAACAACAATCTGTGGATTGCAGGCAATGATGATGCGTTGGATCGGATTTCAAAAGATGTCTTTCCGGAATGCCATGAAAACTGAACAGCAGATGGTCAAATCCTTTTTCCAGGTAAGGCCTCATATTTTCTGCCATCGCATGAATATATTGCGCATCCTGGTAAAAAGGCGGAAGGAACTTTAATCTGAAGCCGTATTTTTCTTTCCGGTGAATTTCTTTCGCATGTTCAACCGCTGTTTCATAAGACGACATGGCATAATGCGGATACAGCGGAATGGCCAGAACTTCCTCCAGGCCGGGGCTTTTTTTGAGCAGATCCTCATAAGCGGTCTGCATATTGGGATTGCCATAACGCATCGCGATCGCAATGGGTTCCGGAACAACCGGTGCCAACTTTTCGGCGAGCTCGCGCGTAATCTGTACCAGCGGTGATCCGTCTTCAGTCCAGATGGTTCGATAGGCCTCGGCAGAATTGGGCGCCCGCCTGGGAACGATAACCGTTCGCACCAGCAAATTACGGACTGGCCAGGAGTCGATGACTCTTTTGTCGGTCAGAAATTCATTCAGGTATTTTCGTACTGCAAACACTTCGGTAGAATCCGGAGAACCCAGATTCATCAATATGATTCCTCTTTGGGGAATAGCCATTGTACAAATGTAATTAAGAAACGACTACAGAAAGGATCTGTAACATGACTTTGATCAGGTTTTGACATGACCAGAAACAATTGCGAAATGACAGTACTGTGACATTAAAAATGGGCAGTAGGCGCTGCACTAAGTACTTTTGATTTTCTATTTTAAGGATGAACAGATACCTGAATACCGAATTGTCCAATTT
>DATCAO010000398.1:0-5585 GCA_036512575.1 Puia sp. | reverse complement strand
ATGCGGTGAGATATGTATTTTTCTTCCTTCAAATTCTCCCTGGTGGAAAAACCGTAAACCGGGACACAAAAAAGTAATCACTGCAGCAGCTTTATGCCTGTTGATGTCAAATGTGGCTGCAGCCCGCGGCTCATCATGATTTTCCAGGAATCGCGCCAGTTTAAACTGGTAGTCCGGTTCTGCATGAAAATGTTCACGTACCGAATCCGTATTGCCCTCACGCAAACGATCGTACAGGCATTTATCATAGGTAAAATCAAAACCCTGTTGTTGCAAGGTCCATTCCAGGTTCCAATACACTTCAGCCATGAATAAAAAATCAGGATATTTTTCACGAACAGCTTTTATGGCCACGGGCCAGAAGGGCGGCGATGTTCTGCCCCATGTTTTTTCAAACACTTCAGGCAGCACCAGCATGGCCATATCACACCGTACACCGTCGCACTGGTTGCTAATGCGCAGCAATTCATTCATCATGGCCTGCTGCGTTGCCGGATTGCTGTAATCCAGCTGCAGGGTGTCGGGCCATCCCGAAAAATAGGGATCGCGTCCATAGGCAAGAATCAAATCGCCCTGTTGACGTTTCACCAAAGTGTAGTTCTGAGGAGCACTTTCTAGGTCCTCCTGTGTGCCCGGAACAAAATAATCCGGATTTTCCACCACCCAGGGATGATCTGGCGCCATATGATTGGGCACAAAATCCAGCATCATCTTGAGTCCTCTGGTACTGAGCCGCTCACGGAGACGTCCCAGCGCTTCATCACCGCCGAGATCCGGATGCACATTATAACCCGTGATAGCAAATCCCGATCCGGCAATATCTTCCTCGCGCAGATCCGGCAGGGTTTCTTCGAACTCATGTCGCCATCCGGGATTTTCGCGCGAAATCTTTGCTGCCGCTTTGCCCGTGCGCCACACACTCAGGAACCAGATCCAGTCAAATCCTTTTTCCGCGAGCTGATCCAATGCAGGGCCTGGAATATCATCCAGCGTGGCGGGCCTTCCGATTTGCTGCGACAATTCAGTTAACCATACCCGCGTGTTAATCTGATAGAGTGAGGGATATTTTGGTTGTTTCATTTTTTCCGTATCCATAACCAGCCTCCTTTTTTTTAAGACGAAATGAATATTAAGGTCGTTGATTTTCAGAGGGGAAATAATGATATATATCTTTAGCAATTATGATACTTATCATGGATGTCTACTAAAAGGTAAGGCCTTTTTTTCAGTTAAAGTATACCCTTCGCCAGCTTCCCCAAGGTCTTCAAACCGCCTTCCGTTTTTTCATTCCATTCCAGGCCATAGGTCAGGCGCATGCAGTTACTGAATTGTTTTTGCAGTGTAAACAGGCTGCCCGGAGAGAAAGTGATTTTTCTGCTGACCGCTTCATTATACAGTTCAATGGTATCAATGGATTTGGGCAGTTCCACCCATATCGACAATCCGCCCTGGGGCCGACTGATTTTTGTACCCTCGGGAAAACTTTCTCCGATCACCCGCACATATTGCAGGTAATTGGTGTATAGAGTCTTTCTCAGTTTTCTTAAGTGAGCTTCATACCTGCCTGTTTCTAAAAAACTTCCGATCGCTTCATGGGTGATAGCCGTGCTGCTCAGGCTGTGGAATAATTTAATTTTCATGGCTTCATTCATGAACTTTCCCGCAGCCACCCAGCCAACGCGGTATGCAGGCGCTAACGTTTTTGAAAACGAACTGCACAACAACACCATTCCGTTTTCATCATAGGTTTTGCAACAGGTGGGTCGCTGGTCTCCGAAATACAGATCTCCGTAGATATCATCTTCAATCAACGGGATATTGTATTTCGCTAGAAGTTTTACCGCTTCCTTTTTATGTTCCTCGGGCATCAGGCTGCCGAAGGGGTTATTGAAATTGCTAACGAAAATGCAGGCGGCCAGCTTGGTTTTCTGTACGATTCTCTTCAGCGAATCCATATCCACGCCGGTTTGCGGATCGGTGGGCAGCTCCAGGATTTTCAATCCCAGGCTCTGCGCAAGCTGAAGGATGCCGTAAAAACAGGGACTCTCTACAGCAATCGTATCGCCACGTTTGGTCAGCGTCATCAGGCAGTAGGAGACGGCAGACATACAACCCGCCGTGGTTAAAATATCTTTATCAGCCAGATTGCCTTTCCAGCTGAACGACCACCTGGCAATCTGTGTACGCAGCTTTTCATTTCCTTGCAGGGGTTCATAGGTTGTCCCACCACCAGGTAATGACCTGATGGCCTGCTGCGCGCCTTTATTCAATTTGGCAACGGGTAACAATTTCATCGCGGGAACTCCCCTGGAGAATACGATAAAGTTTTTCTCGCTGGCCGGATGAAAAGAATTTTCAATTATATCAGTGGCGGTCTTGGCAGCTGGTTTGTTTTCCGGTCTGCTCACGGCCGGCATGGCCATCTTCTTTCTGAATGAATTGCTCACATAATAGCCCGACTGTGGTCTTGGCTCAATCAATGATTTCGCTTCCAGCTCATAATAAGCATATTGGGCGGTGGTCATGCTCACGCCGTGCTGACGACAGATCATGCGGATGGACGGAAGTTTGTCGCCCACTTTCAGCACATCGTTATTGATCTGCCGCTCCAGGCTGCCGGCGATCTGAACATAAAGCAGCTCCGGTTTTTGTTTTTTTCTGTTCATAATAAACTGTACTGGTCAAAAATACTAAAAATGTATCTGTATTGGTATTATTTTTTATGGGAAATTTGTAGGGACTTCTAAAGAAACGATTCAGGTTCTATTTTCTAAATACTTTAAATCGGAGTGTATGAAAACATCTATTGTCGATTCATTTACCAATGAACAGTTTAAGGGCAACCCTGCCGGCGTATGCTTTCCGGAACATGAAATCAGCGAAGACAAAATGCAGCTGATTGCACGTGAACTTGGACTTTCCGAAACTGCATTTCTGAAACCCTCAGGAAAAACAGATACATATTCCATCCGGTATTTTTCTCCAAAAATGGAGATTCCCCTGTGTGGTCATGCCACGCTGGCTTCGGCCAAAGTGCTGTTTAAACATACCGGCGCTGATCAGATTCATTTTATTACCATCGAGAATCTGAACTTAACAGCCACAAAAAACGGGGACGAGATCACCATGAAATTCCCTGTATACGATACGGAAGCCGCATCACCCCGGCCGGCCATGCTGAAGGCTTTGGGATTGACATCTGTTGTCAATACCGTATTCAGTCCCCACAATAAAGTGATCATGATCGAAATCAGCAGTCCCCTCGTGCTGGCGAAACTGCATCCGGATTTTAATGCACTGATTCCCTCACACGATGGTATCAACGGCGTCCTGGTAACAGCACCGGCACTTGATGACGGCTATGATTATCATTACCGGTTTTTCTGGCCATGGGCGGGCACGGATGAAGACCCGGTTACCGGCGGCGTGCAGACCTTTCTCGCAAAATACTGGAGTCAGAAACTGAATAAGAAAAACCTGAAAGCCTTCCAGTCATCCTGCCGGACGGGTTATATGAACCTCACGATGCAGCATGAACATGTATTGCTGACCAGCCGGGCAGTGATCATGTTTGAAGGTAATTTCCTGGCTCAATAAAATACTTTATGATAACAAATGTCTCCGACAGGCAGTCCGTGAACTATCGGGCCTTTTACAAAGACGGATTTTGCATTTCCACCGAAAGAGCGAGACTGGATTTATGCGCCATTCATCATTTTCTCTCAACCCAGTCTTACTGGAGTCTGAACATCCCTTTCAGCAGGGTGGAAGCGGCCGTCGCCCATTCCCTGAATTTCGGTCTGTATCAGAAAGATCAGCAGATCGGCTTTGCAAGGATCGTCTCAGATTTTTCCACGGTGGCCTATCTCGCCGACGTGTATGTGCTTCCTGAATTCCGCGGGCGCGGGCTTTCCAAATGGATGATGCAGACCATCCGCGACTATCCCGAACTGCAGGGGCTGAGAAGATGGATTCTTTCCACGCTGGACGCCCATGGATTATATAAACAATCCGGATGGAAACCCGTGGCATATCCCGAACGCTGGATGGAAGTGCATGACCGGGACGTGTATAGCAAAAAGGAAAGCTGAAATCTTTTTTATTATTTACTCGTTTTGTGAATGCTTCGGTTTACGATGGCGAGGTCTTCTCCCGATAATTGAGCCCACCAGTCCTCAGTTACGTTATTAAGGGTGTACTCACTGTCGACTACATAGTTGCCATCAGGACCTATATCGTAATACAGATTATTAATGGTATCCAATACCGCGTGGACTGATTTGAGTTCGATAAACTGTTTCCTGCTTTCCAGCGTCTTGTTGATTTTTTCTTCAAGGAATGCAACCCGCTCCTGGAGATCAATCACTTTGTCGTCTTTACGGGAGATGAGCAGGCAGGCCATCACCATCAGGAATAAGAACAGAAGGATGAGAAACTGGTAAAAGGTCATGCTGCTTATTTTAGCCCCCTAAATCACTAAGATACAGTTTGGTTGTTTCTTAAGCACATTTTTCTCCTGTTATGCACCGCCGAAATGGCTTTTACCAGGTCTGAATTGCGCCGGGTTCGTTTATCATTTCATTTTGAAATGGTCAATTCCCATTTTGATCGGGCTTCTGCAAAAAAATCAGCACTGGATTTATCCCCTGGGTTCCCTCAAACTCAGTCGAGGACTGAGTTTGAGGGCAATATGGCAAAACCCGGAGTGGTCTGGCACAGCCATTGAACCAGACCTGCTAAATTAGGTATAAGATGAAAGAATATTTTCATCACCGCGGTAAAAAATTCCGGCCTTTCCATATGCTTCTGATATTTTATATCCTGCTCGCAATAGCCGGGTTAATCTACAGAATACTGAAATAAGGCCGCGTCCATAGGCGGTGGAATGGGATAATTCCTATATTTAATAAACTGCTTATGGAGTTTACCATTTCTTCTCAGGCAGCATCATGAAATCTAATTTCCGATTTTTACATCAGGCGAAAAGATTCTGGAAAACCCTTGGTCCGGGCCTGATTACCGGCGCCAGCGACGACGACCCGTCTGCGATTACAACGTTTTCACAAGCGGGAGCAGGTTATGGTCTGAAAACATTATGGATGGCTGTGCTGGCTTATCCTATTCTGGCAATTATTCAGGAAATGTGTGCACGCATCGGCATCGTAACCGGTAAAGGGCTGACCAGCGTGGTTAAGCAATACTACCCACGCTGGCTCCTGTACACACTGATTCTGTTAACCTGTCCTGCTTTCCTTCTGAATATTGGTGCGGACATTGCCCTCCTGGGAGAAGCGGGCAACCTGTTATTTCCCGGGATACCATCCATATACTGTTCAATAGGATTTACCCTTCTTTTGTTTGTTCTGA
Source organism: Puia sp. (assembly GCA_036512575.1). Lineage (GTDB taxonomy): Bacteria > Bacteroidota > Bacteroidia > Chitinophagales > Chitinophagaceae > Puia. The sequence goes on along the minus strand of DATCAO010000398.1, from coordinate 218 downwards.
TCCTGCTTCTGCCTTACAGTAAACTGGTGCATATTATGAAATTCGTTTGCCTGGTTTTGCTGGTATACCTGATAGTCCCTTTTCTTACTCCCCAAAAAATAAAATTCATTTTTAGCAACACCATCATTCCCTCTTTCCAGTGGGATAAGGATTTTATTTTGATTGTTACGGGATTGATCGGGGCCATCATTTCTCCTTATCTGTTTTTTTGGCAAGCA
>DATCAO010000397.1:0-2905 GCA_036512575.1 Puia sp. | reverse complement strand
TTTTCTCTCCAGCGAGAGCCAGTCGCAAAAACCACCTCCGAAATTCTCCAATATTTTAAGTATGCCGGTTTCATTTTTTGGCCGCTGCCCCATGGCCAGACCGGTGAGCAAGTCATTCCGCAGAATATTAATCAGGAACAGGGAAATGGAGATCCCGCTAAAGTATAAACAATGTTTAAGTCTGACGGGCCTGGGTATTTCCCGATTAAAAAAAATAAGGAATAAACCTGCGGGCAATAAGAAAACTCCGGCGTACCGCGTTAAACAAGCCAGTGCCGCAACCCCTGCACAAATCAACAACCAGCCGGTTGTCCTTTTTCCCAGGTAGTTATGCAAACTGACAATAAATAAAAGAATCAGGATTAAGAAAATCGTTTCTGACCATAATAGAGAATATACTTCCTGCAGCGCCGGGCTCATCAAAATACAGGCCAGCAATATCCGTTTATACCAGCCGGAGGGTTTCTGAAAGCCGTTCATGATGGAACCACTCCCGTAAAGTAAAAGACCAAAGAGAATTCCATTCAGGATGGGAGCAAACTGAAGGGGATCCTGCCGGGTAATCCATGAAATGATTGTTAAAAAAAATGGATAGGCAAAGGGAAAGTCAACTACCGGAAAGTTATCGAATGAAATGAAACCCTTTCCTGCTGCCAGATGTCTCGCAGCACTCAGGTAGGTGACCGAATCCGGTGAAACCCCGATGCCACTGTGTTTTGAAAGAATCTGGACCAAAATAAATCCGGCCAGTGCTGCAACCCCGGAATCCAGGTTCCGGAAATGGGAAAATAAATTCGACTTTACTTTCATGGTATGGATTCGAAGATATGGGATTAAGATAGTCCATGTATGCAGGCGATGGACTAATTTCAATTTTGTTTCAGACCGGTAAATGCATGAAAAGATTTTATTTCTATCTGTTCACCTGTTGTATTCTGGTGAATGCCAGGTCGCAGATTTTTGGAGGAAGCCCGCCCTCGATCCGGTGGAAGTCCATGCACACCATTCCCGCAAATATTATTTACCCGTCCGGTCTTGAAGTAGAGGCCCGGCAGGTTGCGTTCCTGGTGTCGGCGCTCAGCAAAACCACATTATCTACAATCGGAACGAAACAGAGACAGGTCGATATTGTATTTCACAACCTGACGACCATTTCAAATGGTTATGTTCAGCTGGCTCCGTTCAGGAGTGAGTTCCAACTCACCCCGGCTCAAAACAGCTTTGATCTCGGGAGTATCCCCTGGAACCAAACCCTGGCCATCCATGAATACCGGCATGTTCAACAATACAATAATTTCCGGGTTGGTATTTCAAAACTATTTTATATCCTGTCCGGCCAGGATGGTCTGGCTTTTGCCAATAATTTGTCTGTGCCCAATTGGTTTTGGGAGGGCGATGCGGTTTTCCAGGAAACCCTGGTCAGCCAGCAGGGGCGGGGGAGGTTGCCTTTATTCCTTACCGGATTTGAAGCCCTCTGGTTATCTGGAAAAAATTACTCCTGGATGAAAATCCGAAATGGTTCCTACAGGGATTTCACCCCGGATCACTATCCCCTCGGTTATATGCTGGTGGCCTATGGAAGAGATCAATACGGTGAAGATTTTTGGGCCAGAACTGCCGTCGAAGCGGCCGCATTTAAGGGATTATTTTACCCACTGCAAAAAGCGATCAAAAGAAATGCAGGCATCTCCTTTGATTCATTCCATATCAGGGCCCTGGACTATTTTCAAAACCAGCTGCCAGAAAATGCATATGCAGGTTCACTGGCATTGTATGGAAAACAAAACCTTCATTTTGTCGCCGACGAGTTGTTTCCGCAATTTTCAGACAGCAGTCACCTGGTTTTCCTAAAGAGCAGCTACCTTTTACCTCCTGAATTTGTGATCAGTCGATTGAACAGCAACAAATCAAAACGTATTCGGTTCCAGGCGGTCAGCCAGGATGACGCGTTTTCTTACAGGAATCATAAAATCGTTTATGCCGCGTATGAACCGGATCTTCGCTGGGGATGGCGTGACTATTCCGTAATTCGGGTTTTGGATCTGGGCAGCAGAAAAGACATCCGCATCACCAGCAAAACCAAATATTTTTCTCCCGATATATCTCCCGATGGGCAGAACATCGTGGCTGTTGATCTGAATCCTTCAGGTAGATGTTTCCTGGATATCCTGGATCTTCATACCGGAAAACTGCTGAAGCAGATTCCAAATCCCGACAACCTGGTTTATACCTATCCAAAATATCTGGGACCTGATCAGCTGGTGGTCGCTGCACGAAATGAAAAAGGTCAGATGGGGCTGATCCAAATTGAAGTGGCTTCCGGATTGCAACGTGTACTGGTTGACTGGTCGATGGATGTGCTGGGTTATATCTCTGTTTCCGGCAACCAAGTATTTTTCACAAGAACCTCCAAAGGGGAGGACCGGGGATTCTGTTTTCGCGAAGGAGAAGTATTCCGGTTACAGGCTGATGCCAGCACAGGAAATTATCAGCTGTCGTCCGGTTATGGAAAACTCACCTGGAACGGATTCAGCAGCGCGGGTTTTCGGTTACAGGTAACCGGTATACAAAACGCATTCAGTACCCTGCCGGAAACATTCAACCTGCATGACACATCTGAAAAACATGAAGTCTATGGACTGGATCATCCGCCATTCCGGATTCCGTTCCCAATTCCTGATACCCTGTTCCCGGTTAAGAAATATCCGGCATTCACCCATCCCTTTAACTTCCACAGCTGGAGACCCTTTTTCAATGACCCTGATTATACCCTTTCACTAATCGGGCAGAATGTACTGAACAGCATTCAGTCAGAAATTTTTATCGGCTATAACAGCAACGAACAGTACAAAAAGACCGGAATGGATTTCACCTATGGCGGGCTCTTCCCATTTCTGAATACCGG
>DATCAO010000396.1:0-5521 GCA_036512575.1 Puia sp. | reverse complement strand
ATGGCATGTAGTGACTGGTTGATCAGATCCGGATGGTCTCGCTGGATATCGAGAAAATCTTCCATCCTTTTACTATTGCTGAAAGTAGGTGGATCCATGACCACCAGGTCAAAATATCCGCCGGCCAGGGTTTGCAGGTATTGTTTCACGTCTTCGTGCAGATAGCTGTGACGATCCGGATCGAAAAATCCGTTCAATTCCATATTTTCGTTAGCCCATTTCAGGTAGGTTTTGGACAGATCCACCGAAACAACTTCCAAAGCACCCCCGGCTGCTGCATATACGCTAAAGGAACCCGTATAACAAAAGAGGTTGAGTACTCTTTTGCCTGCAGACGCATTACGTACCAGGGCCCTGGTGATCCGGTGATCCAGGAAAAGCCCGGTATCGAGGTAATCTGTGAGATTGATTTTGAATTTAAGACCCTGTTCACGGACGATCATGAACTGCTGTTCGTCATCCAGCTTTTGATACTGGTCCTGGCGATTCGATTTACGCTGCCGGGTGCGGAGTATAATCCGGGAAGCCGGCACGCCTGTTATTTCCCCGATCATCTCTTTGCATTCGGCCAGCCACAACTCATGTTCTGCCTCGTCCATATGGTGATTGCGGCGGTATTCAGCCACATAAAGCCAGTCTTCATATTTTTCAATACAAAATGGAAACTCAGGCAGGTCGTGGTCGTAGATCCGGTAACAGGAGGTTTCTTGTTTTTTTGCCAGTTTGCTCACATGACGGTACACTTTGGTAAGTCGGTTGCGAAACATGGTTGCCTTGTCGGGGGAGATCATGCAAGGCACAAGATAGTAAGATATGGGATGGCTTAGAAGTCGCGCAGGATCCATTGATTCAGGACATTTCCGTTCCAGGTTCCGGGCACTATAATGCGCCGGATACAATAGAGCGGATCTTTCTGATCTGGTTTTTCATTTAGCTGAAATGCAGCTACAAAACCCCTTTTTTTGAGTTCGGGAAAAGCAGCTTCATTCCATAATCCAAAGGGATAGGCAAAGTAGCGGATGTTCTTACCGGTGATTTGTTCGAGCTGCCTGGTCGGTTTATCAAGCTGGATTACCCAGTCATTGCCTTCATATTTTTTCACGTTATGATGATCCCAGGTATGAGAACCGATGGTATTGCCTGCATCTGAAAGTTCACGCACCTGGTCCCGGCTCATATAATGCGGGCGTCCCAGGGAAACCGTCATGATAAAAAACACGCCTTTGAAGCCATATTTTTTCATTTCCGGAAAGGCCACGGTATATTGATCCAGATCCGTGTCGTCAAAACTAAGCAGGATGGGCTTTTCGGGCAGCCTGGTTCCCGATATCAGATAACTGTAGAGTTGGTCGGGAGAGATGGTGTGATAGCCGTTTTCGGCCAGCATACGCATCTGGGCGGCAAAAGCTGCGGGAGGTACAATATAGTCTCTGGAAGTCTTTGAATCTGTGGGTCTCCAGTCGCGTATCTGATGGTAACAAAGAACGGGGACCTGTTTCCTGGCCAGAATTACCGAAGCACCAGGAATGGAGGATGCCGTTGGCTCTGTTTTGGTAAAGGATGGCTCAGGTGATTTTGAAGGAACCGTAACTTCCCCTGCAAAAGATGCCATATGATCCTCGGTGGTGAGGTCTGACGGTACGCTGTCGGGCAGAGACTGGCAGGACAGCATAAACAGTATGATACAGGGAAAAAGCAGTTTCATGGAAGTCGGATTTCAACCTGTATAACGCTTATACCCCATTCATTTATTGCGTTGGCGCCTACCCGGTTTCCTGTAAATTGCAGTAGTCTAATTTTAAAACTTTTTCCATGCGCTGGAATTTATTCTTGTTGTTTGCCCTGGTTTCTTTTAGCTGTTTTTCCCAGGATCCTTACCTGTTTATTGGTACTTATACTAATGCAAAAAGTAAGGGTATTTATGTATACCGTTTCAGTGAATCAAATGGTACGGGTACCGAACTGAGTACCATGATGGCCAAAAATCCATCCTACCTTTGTGTGGCTGCCGATGGGAAACATTTGTATGCAACAGATGAGAATGAAGTGGGCGGTGCCGTCGGTGCATATGCATTTGAACCGGCTACCGGACAACTGGCTTATTTGAATTCACAATCCAGTCAGGGTACCTGCCCATGTTATGTAGCCCTTGATAATACAGGTAAATGGGTTTTTGTCACCAACTATTGTTCGGGGAATCTCACCGCCCTGCCGGTTAATACCGACGGTTCCCTGGCGCCCGCAGCTCAAACCATTCAACATTTTGGTAAGGGTCCCGATACAGCAAGGCAATCATCTGCACATGTTCATTCAACCATATTTTCGCCCGATGAAAAATTCCTGCTGACAGCCGACCTGGGCACGGATAAGGAAAATGTATATGCTTTTCACCCAGGCCAGAATCTGCCGCTGACTGAAGCGCTGGATTCATTTGTTTCCCTGAAACCCGGAACCGGACCCAGGCATATTGTATTCCATCCTTCCAGACCCTGGCTGTACATCATTGGTGAACTGACGGGAACTGTAGATGTATTCCAATTTGATTCTGTTTCCGGAAAACTCACCCATATGCAGCGTGTCCGTACCACGCCGGATTCATTTAAAGGATTTGCAGGCAGTGCCGATATCCATATCCGTGCGGATGGAAAATACCTGTATGCCAGCAACCGCGGAGATGCCAATACGCTGGCGGTATTTGCTGTGGGTAAGGACGGGAAACTGCAAAACCGCCAGTACATTTCGGTCATGGGCAAACATCCGCGTAATTTTGTGATTGATCCGAGCAGCCGTTTTTTACTGGTGGCCAACAGGGATACGGACAATATTGTAATTTTTTCCATCGATCCGGCAAGCGGACAGTTAAAATATACCGGGAAACAAATCAATATTCCAAATCCCGTCTGCCTGAAATTCCTGGTCCCCTAACGGTGATCATAAACCGAAAAACATGTGGTGGGTTTACGCTTTGCTTTCAGCCTTGTTTGCTTCCCTGACGGCTATTTTTGCAAAAATTGGCGTAACGAATGTCAACGCCAATCTCGCCACGGCCATACGTACGGTCATTATCCTGATCGTTGCCTGGGGAATCGTTTTATTCAGGGGAGAATACCGGACTTTGCAGAATCTCTCCCGACACAATCTTTTCTTTCTCGTTATCTCGGGTCTGGCTACCGGATTATCGTGGATTTTTTATTTTAAAGCCCTGCAGCTTGGCAAAGTATCCCAGGTGGCGCCGGTAGATAAATTAAGTGTGGCCCTGACCATTTTACTCTCTGTTGTTTTTCTTGGTGAAGCACTGAGCTGGAAAACGGCCATAGGGGCATTGCTGATTATTTGCGGAACGGTAGTTTTAATTTTTTGAGTAGACAACTGGTGTTCGTTGACCGTTGACCGTTGACGGTTCAAACATGGCTTTAAGCTTTAAGCTTTAGGCGTTAAGCGTTAGGCTTTAAGCGTTAAGCCTTATGCCTGAAGTCGCATGCTTTCAAAATATTTCAGAATTTCTTCCCAGTTATTCAGGCGATGATGCTGATTCAGATACAAATTATGCGAAGCCGTGAACATAAGCGGCACTCCGGAAAAATTGTCCAGGTTCTTTGAATGGTCATCAATCAGGTAATCCGTTTTTATAATGCTTTTGTCTCCGCAGAAAACAATATTTTTCCAGGAAATGAAAGGGAAATATTCTCCCAGCCATTGTTTTTTCTCATAAAGGGAAAGGGGAAATTCCATCGCTGCAGAAACGATATATACGTCAAAGTGTTCCATCAGGGATTTAACTGCAGACACACTGCCGGGAATCAGGGGAAGGCTCCTGAAAAATCCTGCCGAATGCACGTAACGCTGAACAGCCGTTTTATCGTTGAAAGCGTGGCTTTCCGGAACGCCCAGTAGGGTTTTCCGATCCACTTTCTCACCGGACTCTGTTTCATAATACTTAATAAAATGAGTCTCTGTATCTGCCAGGACGCCATCCATATCCACAGCAATGGAAAGGCGGTTTGGTTTTTTTCCATCCATAACTATAGATATCTTTCCCGCAGGATGTTCAGATGATGTTGGTGGTGCCCGTAAATCAGATTCACGAGCAGGCGCACAGAAACCGGGTACCCGTTGGCCGAACCTTTTCTATTCAGCGCCTCATCAGAAAGGGTTTCAATAAAGGCGATGCTGGATTCCCTGACCAGGGAATATTCGCGTAAAATATCTTCCTTCTCTCTTTCATTCGCGCCGGTAAACCGGGCATATTCACTTTCTTCAAATCCGGCCAGCGGAGTCTCGTCGCCCCTGGAAAACCGCAGCGCCCGGTAGATAAATATCCGCTCGCTATCCGACATATGCACCAGCATGTCTTTGATCGTCCATTTGCCGGGTTGGTAGCGAAACTCCATTTTGTCATCAGAAAGCGGGCTGATGATTTCTTCCGTTTCAGAAAAAATATCTTCCAGGTGAATCAGCAGGTTTCCGTCGTCCGGAACTAGGTTGATGTACCGCTGATAAAATGGAGCGACAGTTTCCGTAGGCTTATATATTTTTTTCAAAGCAATTGATTTCAGTACACAAAATTAAGAAACTCCGCCCCCATCACCGCAGGCATTTTTGAAAGATCCCTTCAGCATAAATTAATATAAATATATAGTCTACTATTATTGTAGACTATATATTTTACCTTAATATTGCACCCTGGTCATGTGGCCGAGCGGTCAGGCACGGGTCTGCAAAACCTTTCACGGCGGTTCGATTCCGCCCATGACCTCTTCTGATGATCAATTTTTATGGCAGTCGTTAGCGGGGTGTATGTCCATACGCCCCTTTGTTTTATTCTAATCCGGCATGGGCGGTACGCGCGATCAAAAGAACCGTATTCCCGTTAACTTTAACGACCCCAACCGGTCAATTCATGAGAAAATATTTTTTCGTCATCGTTTTGTTAACCTGTCTTCGGTCAGCAGCACAGATCCTCGGACCCTCCGCTATTGACAGCCTGGCAGAAAACGCAAGAAAAAAATTTAATGTGCCGGGCATTGCCGTTGCCGTGATAAAAGATGGCCAGATCGTGCACATGAAAGGATATGGCGTCCGTTCTCTGAATACCGGCTTGCCGGTCGATGAGAATACTTTGTTCGGCATCGCCTCCAACAGTAAGGCCTTCACGGCTTTTGCCCTGGGTATCCTGGTGGATGAGGGTAAAATTTCCTGGGATGATAAAGTGCGGAAATGGATTCCGGAATTCAAGATGTACAATCCTTATGTTACCGAGGAATTTACCATCCGCGACCTGCTTACCCATCGCAGCGGACTGGGACTGGGAGCGGGCGACCTCATGTTTTTTCCCGACTCCAGTGATTTCGAATTAAAAGACATCCTGTATAACCTGCAATTTTTAAAACCCGTGTCGGGATTCCGGACAAAATTTGATTACGATAACAATTTATATATCGTAGCGGGTGAAGTGGTTAAAAGAGCCAGCGGTGTTTCCTGGGAGGATTTTGTTGAAAACAGAATCATCAAACCCGTCGGC
>DATCAO010000395.1:0-3305 GCA_036512575.1 Puia sp. | reverse complement strand
CCTGCCAGTAGCATAAAAGCGGAGCGCCGTCGGGCTTGCAAGTAATTCATACAGTCTGTCGGTTGTTAAACCTGCATCTAAAAGGTAAACCAAAATTTACGGAATCGACAGAACCGGAAATTATTTAAAGGTCAATGTAAGCATAGATGGGCAAACGGATGTGATGACTAAGGGTTTACACTTAGTTGGTCTTTTTAATTTTATCAACTTCCTCCCCTTTTCTTACGGGTTACCTTTTTCCCTGCTTTCAGTTTTTGAATTTCCTGAATATCTGCCAGGTCCTGGCTTCTGCCCGAAGCCTGTTTATTTTTTACAAAATCATTTAATCCGATATAATTTATCGTAAAATCATTGTCAATTTCCAGACGGAGCATATTTTGAATGGCATCCTTAAATTCAACCCCGTCAATTGAATTGAGAATATCAATTCGTAAGGGCGGATATCCGATCTGGCTCATATATCCCGGTTTCAAAAAATCCTCCTTTTTAAAATCCATAGAAGATAATCCAAACTCCTTCAATACCCGTAATATCCGAACTGCATTTTTTTCAGAAATGCTGATCCAAATGTCCAAATCTCCTGTGTGGCGGGGTTTGCCGTGAAAGGCCAGCGCATACCCTCCTACAACCATATATTCCACTCCATGCAGGTTGAGCAGCTTCACAAAATCTTCAAAATCCTGAGCAAGCGTCATGGTTTTAGTTTTCTCTTTACAATTCTTGTTTTATCCATGTGCACCGGCTTTTTCCGGGAATGGGAGATCATTTCAGTTACTGCCGCCAGTCGGTCCAACGGCGTTTTAGATAACCAGTAAACCAAATCATGTTCTGCATCATCCGCTTCCTTTAATTTTATTTTCCGGATTACCGGAACAATGATTCTCTGTCTTGTAAGGGCTGCATCTGTTTTAGGTTTCAGAATCACATTTTTTCTTTCTATCCGGACATCCGGATTGTCATATGCAATTTTCCCCTTGCTTAAATAATTACTCATGGTATTATAGTTGTACCCGCGATAACTTAAGCAGAAGTTTTTCAGACTGGAAAATACTTCGAAGGGATTTTCAGGCTTGTTCTTCCATTGAACGACGATCACCCTTTTCTTTTGAATCATGTAAAGGAGATGGATATAACAAATATATATATTATATTAGTCAATTCCTACCTTTTTGAAAATGAAAGACGACTCAACAATCTTTAGAAAACTGTCCGGTTTATTGGGGGCCGGTACACTGGTTTTCTTTGCGGTTAAGAATAATCTCATCGACTGGCCTGACCCTTCAGCGCGAAACCCATTCAACGATTGGCTATAAAGGGGGCCTGCCTGATAAACGTCTTATCAGCCAATTGCCCCACCAGGAATCCGGCCAGGCTGGTGGCACTGATTTTTTCACCGGGACAATCCAGCAGACTGGTGCTGATGGGCATGTCCTGATCCGTTAGTTCGATTAGCGGCAACCTCACAAGTGTCCAATCCAACCCGGACCCCGTCAGGATCTCCCATTCCAGTTGTTTGTCCGCCGTTGTTTCCGGATAATTCGTTTTCATCCATGCCGTTGCCGATGCTGCATACAGACCTTTTTTATCTGCGGGTGTATCCACATTCAGTCCGGTTATCAGGATATATCTTTTGATCTGAAAGAAGTCCATGGCCCGAATCACATTCCGCGTCGCTTCACTGAAGATGGAGGGCTCTCCTTTTGGCTGGCCCAGGGTGCTGATGACCGCATCGCAACCTGCTGCCAGTTCCTGCACGGATTCGGGAATCCTGGCATCTCCCCGCACCCATTCGATGAGTGGATTTGGATTTTGAATAACTGAAGGATTTCTATGTAACAACCTGACCGGAAATCCCTCGCTGATCAGTTTCTGAACAACATAAATTCCTGATTTACCTGTACCGCCAAGTATGGCAATTGTATATTTGTTTTGCATGATTATCTTATAAATGAAAGAATAAAATTCAACCCCGATCGTGGAGTATCAGTTGTCCTTGAAGAAAAGGACCAGAAGAAGTCCTATGTTATCTGGAGAGAATGATGGGTCAAAGATAAATTTTTTATCTTGAATAACACTATTACGAGAGTTATTGCGCTGCAACAAATCTATATTTTGATCAGCGTATTATAATAACTGTTCCGTTTTTATTCATACTTTTTCCCGTCAGGTTGTCACGGTAGGTCAGCATCCATACATAAGTGCCCGCAGGTTGTTCCTGTCCTCCCATGTTGCCATCCCATCCATTTGAATACGGTGGAATAATTTTTATTTGCGAAGTTTCCAAAAGGTATGGAAGGGCCGCAGGAAAGATCGGCTGAAAATTTTGTCGGATCCTGGGAACGACATTGGTCAATGGACAGGACCGATAAAATACTAAAAATCAGCCTTATGATATATGTTTTCATAGACATAGATTAGCGACAATCATTCTCATTTAAAAACCTTCCAGATTTTAAAGCAATCGGGAATGGACAGGAGTTTAAGAATCGAGGTAAAATCTGTCAATACGGAAACAGAGGACATGGGTTCAGCTGGATAAATAAGAACTTTTTTGTCTTTGCTAAAAATCATAAGTGCTGTTTCATGATATTTATTTATTTCAGTATTATTTGTATTCCCGGTGTATTCGGGATCTCCAGGATTTCGTTCCCTAAAGTATTTATACAATTCTATCCTTTCTATTTTAAAATACTCCAGTACGATTTTTGCAAATCCAGAAGATCCAAATGCTGATTGTGCCCCGGTTGTATGAGGAGCAGTCGCTAGTTTAACATAACATTTACTGGTAAAATTTGAATCTTTATTTTCATAAAATTCCCAAATGAATTGGAGATCATTTTCCATGGAAAGGCACTTAAACCCAATAAAGTTCTCACAAGTAATTAATTCATCCTGCCTGTACGGACTTATAGTCCCACCCGTAAAATAGATATGATTGACTTCTTTTAAAAGAAGTTGATCGAATACTGAATAATTAGCCTCCGTAAGCAATTCAAAACCTGTATACATATTAATTAATATTAACTAATATCTTAATTTAATATTGCCGAAATGACTACTTAAATTAACAGCTGGTTTTATTGTATAAATATTTATACAATAATGCATTTATTGCATTTTTTTGATTTGTTCCGCCATGACATCAACCAGCCCTCCCCGCGGTTTATCCAGGCGAAGTTCCCAGAAGAAAATCCCGCCGAGGCCTTTGGCTTTTGTATAGGCCACTTTAGCCGCGACGGATTTCTCGTCGTCATAAGTGAGGAATAATTTTTTTTGGTCATTGTATTTATAAGCGGCTTTCGCTT
>DATCAO010000394.1:0-2927 GCA_036512575.1 Puia sp. | reverse complement strand
CTTTGAACCGGAAGAGTAGTTCAAAAGGATATAAGTGCAGTATACCCGTTATTGACTGCGTTGCCGGCTTTTTATTTAATATTGTGTAAACAAGTGTTTTGGAAAAGAAATTAGTCTTTGCGGCAATCAGTTTATTTCTGGTTAACGTTTGTGCCGCGCAGACGATCAACAGAAAAATTTTAATCGGTAAATGGGAAGGGAAACGACATGATATAATTATCCACTATAGATTTTTGAATGATTCTATGTATAACACTTGGACAAATAAACAACACGATTCTTTGCAGATTTATCACTATAATAATTTGGATACCGCATATTTTCATCTCATAGATGATCATCATTTTTATATTTTGGTGACATTTTATGCTACCGAAAAAATAATATTTCACAAAGTGAAAAACTTCACACCAACTAAAATAAAATAATCAAATCCGGACATCCGCCATACAAAAAAACCCTTAGGGACCTCTCATGGGGAGCGGCTGATAAAAAATGATTAAGTTGGGTAACCAAACCCGCCAATGGGCAGCTTCTTTAAACCATGCACAAAATAGCAGATTGATCAGAAACTTCTTCAAGATAGCCTGGCGAAATATTTCGCATAACAAGATCTTTTCCTTTATTCATATTATTGGCCTTTCCATCGGTATCAGTGCATCCCTTGTCATCTTTCTCGTTGTTTCGTACCATTTCAGCTTTGAAAAGGGCCAAAAGGATGGTGACCGTATTTATCGTGTGGTTACCCATTCCATCAATACAGGATTCCTTAGTTATAATGGCGGTGTTTCTTATCCTTTGTCTGAAGGCATGCGAAACGACCTTGCAGGGCTGGACCTGGTTGTTCCTGTATTTACCTGGTTTCCCGAAAAAGTGAGTTTGTCGGAAACAGGCAAAGAAAAATCAAGCGTATTCAGGCAACAGAAACATATCGCATTTGTCGATGAGCATTATTTCAGTCTGGTCCAATATGAATGGCTGGCGGGTTCTCCGAAAACTTCCCTGTTGAAACCTTACGAAGTAGTGTTGACCGAATCTAATGCCAATCTATACTTCCCCAATTTAAGTCCCGAGACCATAGTCGGTAAAAGACTTTATTTCAGTGATACCCTGGGAACGATCGTCATAGGTATCGTAAAGGATCTGCCCTACAATACAGACTTTACCATGAAGACTTTCATATCCAGAGCGACCCTTCAAGAGACCACCTTAAGTCCGGTAAGCCTGACGGATTGGGGTCCCGTCATTGGCTTATCACAGCTATTTGTGAAATTGAGCAAAGGAGTCAGTGCCAACCAAATGGAGCTTCAGATTGGGTTGCTCATTAAAAAACACGGTGTTACCGGAGATCAAAATGGTCAATTCCAAACCATCTACAAACTGCAGCCCTTAAGTGACCTGCATTTCAATCATCTTTACGGAAATATTTTCGGGTATGATGATTTGGCACATAAACCTTCCTTATATGGTCTGCTGGCCGTAGCTGCTTTCTTATTGTTGCTGGCCTGTATTAATTTTATCAATCTCAGTACTGCCCAATCCTCGCAGCGGGCAAAGGAAATAGGAATTCGTAAGACCCTCGGGAGTTCGCGGCGACAGTTGTTTGTCCAGTTTCTGAGTGAGACCTTTGTGCTGACCCTGCTCGCGACCTTTCTATCTGTCGGGTTAACACCCTTCCTGTTAAAGGTCTTTTCAGACTTCATTCCGAAAGGATTTCATTTTAATTTCGCCAACCAACCGGCTGTATTTGTTTTCGGAGGCCTGCTTCTGATAGTTGTCACCTTCTTATCAGGCTTTTATCCGGCGATGGTTCTTTCATCCTATCGCCCTGCACTGGTCCTGAAAAACCAGGGTCCTGTGGGAGACGGCAAGAGCCGGTCGGCCTTGTTGCGTAAAACCCTTACCGTTTCCCAGTTCGTTGTAGCGCAGGTATTTGTCATTGGAACCCTGCTTGTGTCTAAACAGATCAGCTATTTACTCCATAAGGATCTGGGTTTTAAAAAAGATGCCATCGTTTATTTCTACACGAGTTTTTATGATACAACGAGGCAAAACCGGCTTGTTCTGTTGAATAGATTAAAGACCATCCCAGGAATCTCGTTAGTCAGTCTGTCAGGGGATGCCCCTTTCTCAAACCATAGCTGGACTGACGTCATGAAATATAAAAATGGTAAAAAAGAGATTGAAACCGAATTGGATATTAAATACGTTGATACAAATTATTGCCGGCTCTACCAGATCAGATTACTTTCTGGAAAAAAACTGTCTTATTGCGACACAGTAAGAGACCTGCTCATTAACGAGACCTATGCACATATTCTCGGGTTTCGGGATCTGCGGGAAGCCATTGGAAAAAACATTTCCTGGAATAACAATAAAAAAACCATCGTAGGGGTAGTGGCGGATTTCCATCAAAAGTCCCTGCACAATGCAATAAAACCCCTCATAATTACTTCCCTGGTAACTAACGAAGGCTTGATCAGTGTGGCGCTCGCGCCGCAAAGCCACGGCGGCCATTCCTGGAAAACCGTTATAGCGAATATGCAAAAAGCCTGGTCGTCTGTCTATCCGGAGGATGATTTTAATTATCAATTCCAGGACGAAGAAATAGCCAAATCATATAAGACTGAACAGGAAATAGCGGGTTTGCTCAACTGGGCTACTGGCCTTGCCATCTTTATCAGTTGTCTGGGTCTGCTTGGCCTGGTGATCTCTACTACAAACCAGCGGACAAAGGAAATAGGGATACGCAAAATCATAGGTGCTTCGGTAACGCAAATCATTTTCCTTTTATCCTCCGACAGAACAAGTCCGTGCCGGAAAAGCAGGAGGCTAAGCAGGTGGAGAAGGCTGGGACTGAGGTGGAGAAAAAAGCCAGGAAGAAGTAGGTGTCGATGAAGATGTAGGGAATCCTTGAGATTCGAATT
>DATCAO010000393.1:0-5291 GCA_036512575.1 Puia sp. | reverse complement strand
AAATCCCAAACGGTTCCTTACAGTTTTGAGATTCCGGGCATGCTCAGTTTTATGATTGGGGGAAATGCATCAACCGAAGTGAAGGGTCTTGATCAGTTCCCCGTGAATGACCGGCCACCCGTTGTGATCACGCATATTGCCTTCCAGGTAATGGTGGCTCTGGGAATGATGATGTTCGGGGTTAGTGGTTTGTATTTTTTTATTTTATGGAAGAAACGAAGTTTTGAAAAAAACCGCTGGCTGCTCTGGTTGTTCGCATTCAGCACCCCGCTTGGCTTTCTCGCTGTGGAAGCAGGATGGACCGTTACGGAACTGGGGCGACAACCCTGGATACTGCATGGTATCCTGCGTACAAAGGATGCGGTGACGCCTATGCCGGGTATTCAATATACTTTTTATCTCTTTACAGCCGTGTATATGTCACTTGCCCTGTTTGTGATCCTGCTTTTATACAGACAGATCAGGATGGTGCCGGTTCTGTATGATGTGGCGGAGCGGGAAAAATCAAAGTGAAGAAGCGATTGTGTTATGCCTTAGGCATTAAGCGTTAAGCCTTAAGCTTTTTAAAATGGTATACATTGTTATCATGTATTTATGGATATCCCTGCTGCTTTACCTGCTATTGGGCGGAGCGGATTTTGGCGCGGGTATCATTGAACTGTTCACGTCAGACAATAACAAAGACAGAACATCTTTAAAGATGACCCGGACAATCGGTCCTATCTGGGAAGCGAATCACATGTGGCTGATCATTGTTATCGTGATACTTTTTACAGGATTTCCGGAGATTTATGCGGCCGTATCTACCTGGCTGCATATTCCCCTGCTGATCATGTTGATGGGAATTATTGCCAGGGGCACCGCTTTTGCTTATCGTCATTACGATGCGGTTGAAGATAATATGCAAAAGGTTTACAATAAGATATTCCGGTACTCCAGTTTTATTACTCCTTTTTTTCTCGGCATTATTGCCGGAAGCGCTGTATCAGGCACAATCAATCCGCAGGCAAAAGGATTTGCCGATGCCTATATTTTTTCCTGGCTGCATTTTTTTTCTGTGGCTGTCGGACTGTTTACCGTAAGTATTTGTGGTTACCTCGCTGCCATCTTTCTCATAGGAGAAACGGAAACGGCACAGGAACGTGCGCGGTATATCGTTAAAGCAAGATCGATGAACCTGGCGGCCATCGCGTCCGGAGGATTGGTGTTCGGGGCCGCAGCTTTCGATCATGTTCCCCTGACCAAATGGCTGTTCGGCGATGCAGTAGGTATTACCACAATAACAGCCGCACTGATTTCCCTGATCATTCAATGGCGTCTGATCAGCAGGGGAAAGAAAACCATTATTCGTTTTTTTGCGGGATTTCAGATCACGATGATTCTGGTGGCGACCACTTTTTTTCATTATCCGCATGTCATTTTGATGTCGGGAGAACAATATTTGTCTTTGATGGAACATCATGGAGACGATAAAGCGGTGCGTTCACTCGCGCTGGCATTGATGATTGGGAGTGCATTTATTTTACCCGCTTTATTTTACCTGATTTATAGTTTTCAGAAAAAACAGCCGCAGGAAATCTAAAACTTGCCAAAAAATGATCTTTCTGTTCAAAGGGATTAACCCACCATCCGGCTCCAGGGTTTATTGTCTTTTGTAGTAACTTTAAAATCGGGATCAGGGAATGCGGTGCCGGTGATCACTCCGTTGAGATCCACCGTCCATCTTTCTGTTAAAAGAAGATTCCGGGTATCATAGTACTCTATCGAAAGTGCGGAGCCCTGGATTTTTATTATGGCATATCCGTTATACCCCAGGGGATATTTTTCTGTTCCGGGTTTTGGGCGTGTGTCAACCATCACCAGTTTCGAAGCGCCTTTGGTGTTTTCATTTATTTGAAAGGACTTGGAATTTAATTCAACGGGCATTCCGCCATGACCGATGCAGCGACCGTATGCAGTGATGCCATCCCCCACCTGGGCTTTTTCAAATGTGGAAAATTTATGCTCATGTCCCCAGAGCCAGACCACGGGCCTGTCTTTACCAATTAGTTGGGCCAGTTGTGCTGCGGGTTTCATGTATTCAGTTTCGGTTTTAAATGCCGTGATATATTGGTGATGGGTGATAATCAGAATCCCCTTCTTGTCCGCGGGGTCGTTCAGGTGGACTGTATCTTCCAGCCACTGCATTAAAATGGGATCAAAATGACAGTCCGGTGGAAAGATCAGTTCGACTACGGGAATCTTCCCGATCGAATGATACCCGGTGTCGAGCCCGAGTATCCGCCAATGGTCATTTTCAAGACAGAAGAAACCGGTTTTTTGTCCTTCGTAGATTCCGGTTCCTTTATTTTTTATCCCAAGGGTGGGCAGCAGGTTATCGAAAAATGCAATGCCCTGCGCATACATTTCATGATTACCCAACAACCCAAAACTGCCCGTGTTACCGCGCACCCAGGGCGACCCGGGTTTGATGAAATTATTCTCGATTTCATGCGGGGCGCCTACGTAGTATGTATCTCCCATGTGGATGGTATAGTCCGGGTGATGGTCATCCATCTTTTGGGCGATCTGGATGGACTCGTTAGTATCCGTGGCCCAGTCGGCTACAATGGCTATAGAGATATAATCGACCTCAGGGCCGCCATTTTTCTCCAGCGTATAGACTCCTGTGTCAGGCGAAACGTATGCGGGGTAAGCATGATTCGGCAGAAAACGGCTCCTCAAATAATAGTACAGCCAGGACCATAATCTCTTGGTAATAAAATCCATGATTTTATGGTCGGGTTTTGATTTTTTATTCTCTGTATCGAAATGATTGAAGAGCTGCGACCTGCTGAGTTTATAATAATCTTCCGGATCTCGCTTCTTCGTTAAGTCGGGGGATTGTTCATCATTCATCTTAGTAACATTTTGGGATGTGCTGAATTATAGCCTGCAGGTCAGGGATGGATTAATGGAATCAGCTGAGACAGGATTGGATTATTCAGAATATATGGGCGGATATGAAATGAAGTTGGGTAAAGTATTTGAATTTTCAATAGCCCGTGTATAAAAACATGAGATACCGTTTTTATACGGGGATCTTTGGCTAAGTGATACGGTATTTTTACCTGGCGCGTTTCTGTTTCGAATTATTCTTTATATTCCGGAAAGCGATACGATAATTGTCGGGAGACAATAAGTATAAACCCCTATCTGTTGGCATCATCATTTGGGAAATTCAACTTTCTTATCTAAACAACGCGCGCCAACCATTTCAATTCCGCGCATTGCATTTTATTTAACAGATAAACAGCAGCCTTTGTTTCCGTGTTTTTGTCATTACGGACATGCTCAGGATGTATTCCGGTTGTATTGCTATTTCCTTATTCAGTAGTTGTGCATACCGGCAGGAGTATTTTCTGAGTCCTCAGAATGCCAATTCGAATCCCTATCACGCCATACCGATGAAGGCAGACTCCCTGCAATCTGCGATGTTTGTCAGTGCAGTATTTTTCAATGGGGAAGCCAACGACGCAGGTGCGGACCATGTTTTCGGTTTTCAGGGGAGTTTCCATAGAACTAACCAGTTCAGCATTTTTCAGGCTTATTACGGAGCCAATTTTACCCTGGGCTCTTACCAGGTTACAGATTATTACAATTATGGACAGGGCTATGGTTATCCCAATACCTACGATACCGCGATTCATATTCCTGGAGTTGGTTGTTTTTTCGGCAGCTATGGGGTTTCAGGTGGTATCAATCTGGTTGTCACCCATCAGCATCGCAGGATATACAGGCATTCAGAGTGGCGGATACTGGGCATTGAAACTTCTTTGCAGAAAGAATTTGGAAAATATGCTGACTGGCGGGATAAACTTCCTGACACCACTGCTAACGTTATTTTCAGAAATCATTTTTCTGCCTATCTCGGTTTATATACAGAATGGTTATGGACAAACTAGTACAAAACTGAATTTGGTTTTAAAATGTCTGTCGGTGAGGATCTCAATCCGGGAAGCCATTATACCAGCTACTATGCTGAATCCATTTTGCCCCTATACAGTTTTTCGATTGCCTATCATGTGACCAAAGCCCGTTTCACCGGTTTCATGCAAACCAATTTCGGCACTTATGCCACCAATTTTCAGATCGGTCTGAGTTACCGGCTTGGTAAAAACTGATATTAAGACGGCAACTTTAAAAATGATAATTCATTCCGATTGAAAAGCCGATGTAAGAATAGTTTGGTGGTTTATACAGGCGCTGTTCCGGTTCAGTGTCGGGCTGGTTGTCGAGGTTTCCGGATTTTACATAAACCCATTGTGATCTGTGTATGGACAGATCCGCAAGTGTATTGATCCCATTGTCTTCATAAGATGTGAAATGTCCTTTATAAATGGGAAGGGACATGAGCTGGCCGTTGACTTCAGTAAAAAGAGAAACCGCTTCTGAGACACGGAAAGAAATGCCGAATGCGGCAGTAAAACCGACCTTAGGTTTAATATTTTCAGTGGCTGTTGTAATATTCAGGTGGTTTGTTCCATATGCATCCACGGTGTGAAACTGATCGTCCTCGTAACTCCGGCTCCATACCAGGATGGCCAAGCCCAGCTTGGAGTAAATCGCCAGCAGGTCATTTCCGCTGCGGATCACCAAAACGGGCTTTAGTGTGAGGGCATCTACTTTATCCGAATACTGGTCGGTCGTTTCACTGGTATACACGGCAGTTATTTTTTTCCCGAGCAGGTATTCGGCGCCGATTTCATAACCGAGTGTGCTGTTAATCATTTTACCAAAACCCAGGTCGAAAGCCACGCCGTTGGCGTAGGAACCATAAATTCCTTTTGCGAAGGTTTCGCCATTCACTGTGGTTGTATTAACATTCAGCTGTTCTGATGCGGTGGAAAAAGCGTATACCGGTTTGAAAAATAAATAAGGGGAATTGCTTTGCGCGGATATTGAACAGGCCGACATCAATAAGGCAAAACCGCCGATGACTGATGGTATTCTTTTCATGACTGATTCAATTTTGAAAATATTTAAGGATAAAATCACGGCCATTCGTATAAAAGAATTTATCCATGGCCTGTTCTGCTGTAAGTCCGTACAGTAGGGATTGCTGATTGTGGATTTCGACAAATGCGTTTAAAAAATGAACCATTTTTTTGTGGAATGCCGGAATACTCTCTGCCGCAGATGATGGCAGGATGGGTTGAATGAATCCATCGTAGTCCGAGCCGATAGCGAGGTGATCCCAGGCGGTGGCGTCTTTTCTTCCGCAAACTTCTATCACTCGGAGGATATTCCGG
>DATCAO010000392.1:0-3120 GCA_036512575.1 Puia sp. | reverse complement strand
TTCCCACAGCAAAAGGCATACGATGCAACTGGAAGAAGTGAAAGCCAGTCCGGGATTTCCTAAATGAAGACTATTTAAACGTCAACCTTTATTCTACTGTCGTCTCGGCATGCACAAGTTTTCCATCCGTAGTATAACCTTCAACGATGACTCGGAAACTGTGGGTCAAATCACTATTGTAGAAAGGAACACTGAATCGGGTCTTGTTACCGAAGCCGGTCAGGTTGGGATTCCAGAATAATGTGGTCCGGAGGTCGTCTGTCTCCGGTTCCGGGTTAATCAAGTAATTGGGGGAATAAAATTCACGTTTGGCTGAATAACCTGGAATCCTGGTCATTTCAAGCCCTTTGATGGATGGGTCTGGTGTTTTGTCGGCCCCCTTTTTGGTATACACAGCGATAACTCCGCCCGAACCGCCGCCAATCACACCGGATTCCCCGGGAGCAAAAACCTTGACCATCGCAATGTCGGCCATACTCATATTGGCAACTGAACCGATATCTACTTTCATTTCATTGAGATAAACTGAAGGCGTTGACCCCCGCCAGGAGAGCGATGGGGTTGCCCCTGCGGTGGTAATCTGCAGGCCGGCAACCTTGCTTTGCAGGTAGTTGAATACATTTAAAGAAGCAATTGCAGACCCATCACCGGCCACATCAAAAATCGTTGCATTTCCGCCGCTGAATAATCCGGAACTGTACAGTTCATCCAGTTTTTCCTTATTTGATTTGATTCGCCCTATCACGACGACGGCTCCCAGGTTTTGAACTTTTTGATTCTGCTCGTTGATGCGGGAAGTCTCAGCAAAAACCGCCCTGCTTTTTCTGACCAGCGAACTGTCGTCCGCAGACCAGGCAGCAAGAGTCATCGAATAAGGCCTGAGTTTTTTGAAACCACTATAAAGTCCGTTTTTAAAAATGACTGCGGATTCTTCAGAAAGCTTCCGGTTTGTGTTGAATTGATAATAGACTTTTGCTGTATCAAAAAAGACCATGCCTGAGAGCCTGAATTTACCGTTACTCGCATAGGGTACAGAAATCATCCTGGAACTGGAGTCTTTATTATACACAATCACGTTCATACTTTCATCGCTAGCAATCCGGGAATATTGAATTCCCAGCACTTCGGCGTTCAGCGAAAGAAAATTTTCAACAGGATATTTGATAACCGGGGTTTTCCCCTTTGCCAGGTCTTCCCACTTAAATCTTCGCCATCCGTGAGTCAGCATGACCAGGTCGAGCTGTTGTATCAGAGAATCTGAATGGTTTTGAAAATAATAATATGGATTTTTCACATAGCCATGTAGATCCCCGGTAAGCAGAAGACTTGTAATGATGTTGTCGTCCCAAGGCCGGTTACCATCGACTTCGGCATCGGTGACCGCCACCGAAACATTTGACTGTACAGTATCTGAAAGTTCTATTTCCATTACATTCCTTCCTCTTTTCTTTAAACTTTTCCCAGTCATGGTCAGTTTAATATCCGAGCGGTAATTGTGATTGTTAATAAAACATATTCTTTCCGCCAGTGGTACCTGATTGATATCAAAAACAGTTATCTGGAGAATACCGGTTGGTAACTCTTCAGTAGGGACACTGCCACCGCTCGTGGTTGCCGTTTTCAGGTTTACGATTGCCCGGTAAACCATCTGCTGGTTCATGTGCGCAATCACAATTACCTGTTGATTGGCCAGACCCTCTGCCGGCCTTGAAACTGAAAAAATGAGTTTCTGACTCAAGTTCACAACACGCAGGGCAATTCCGGAGGTTTTGACCGGGGGGAGATCGGTCCGGTGTTCTATCCCTTTTTCATCAGTCCACTTGGCATAAAAAACATCCTGTTTATCCGGTGCCAGAATAAATTTTCCCATCCCGTCGTGAATTGAATTAAAAGAAACAAGTTCCTTTCCGGTCTGATCGTATAGTATGCCAGATATCTTGTGTGGTTGACCATATGTGTCTTCCGCTTTGAAAGCAATCGTGTTTTCAATGCCGGCGACCATCTCGCCCCCTTCAGGGAAAAAATGCAGGTTGGTTACAGGTTGTTCAGTACGCCCGGAGGAGTCCTGGGAACTTCCGATGATACGAATGTCCCTGGTGAAAACGAAACTGGTATCAAAATTTAACATCCAGCTGGTATAAGCCCGAATGTGAATGCGTGTTCCGGAAAAAGATGCCGGTATATCAAAACTTCCCCAAGCGGTGGATTTAAATACAGGTGCCGTATTTCGTAGAAGAAGGTTTCCATTGGCATCATATATTTCCGCATAAAAGTTTTTACTGATCGGTGAAGGATCAAAACCTGAAAACAGATAGGCTTTGTACCATATGCGTTCTCCCGGATTATATGCTTTCTTGTCAAACTGTACGTAAAGTTTTTCCTGTGGATACTTTTCGGCATACACTTTCATCATGGAGTCAATCATTTGGCCGGAACAGAGCAACGGAGAAAAATAAAGAAGAGCACCCACAAAGATTACAAGATTGCGTTTCATATGGTAAAAATTAGGACAAATCTCTGTTATCTTGCTAAAGAAATAAAACAGATTTTTGGTTTAATCCATTATAAAATGATAAAAATCACAAACAGTCGGGTACAATATGAAAAATACCGCACCCATATGCGAAAACTGGCCGACCTGCGGGCTTCGCTGGCGTTAATGCAATGGGACCAGGAAACCTACCTTCCACTTAAAGGAGCGGGATTCCGTGCCCAGCAGGTTGCAACACTTGCTGAAATGGCGCATGAACTGGCCACCTCAAAGAAACTCGGCTCATTGCTGGAATCATTACATCAGGCTGAAGGCCTCAGTGATTCGGAAAGACAAAATATAATATTGAACCAGGAGGATTTTGAAAAACAGAAAAAATATCCTGCAGCGTTTGTACGCAGGATGAGTGAAACAGTTTCCAAATGTTTCAACGCCTGGAACCAGGCAAAAAAAGAGAGTAGCTTTTCTCTTTTTGAAAAAGAACTGGCAGAACTGGTAAACCTGAAAAAGGAAGAAACGGAAATCCTTGGGTACAATGAACATCCTTATGACGCCCTGATGGATGAATTTGAGAAAGGCTGCACGGTAAAATTCCTTGACAGCCTTTTCGGAAATATGCTTCCCCAACT
>DATCAO010000391.1:0-3578 GCA_036512575.1 Puia sp. | reverse complement strand
GATCCGGGAGATCGGTTTGGCTTACCGGTTGCAAAAACCGGAAGAAAAAGAAGCCGGCAAACTGGAAGATTTATTGCTGACGGATTCTGTTGGTGACCCGCTTTCTTCCTCCGCGGATGATCAGGTTGTTCAGACCCTGATCAGTAAAAAAGTTGAACAGGATTTTGAAAAAGCCAATACCGTGGTGGTCCGCGGATGGATACTCGCTATTACGGAAGCCCGCCAGTGTGCCCTCTTTGCAATTCATAATCAATAAAACCTAAGGCATGCATTCAGACGGAAGATATTTAGACTATGATTCTGTCATTGAAGGAGATATCTGTATCGTAGGTGCAGGCGCGGCGGGTATCAGCATGGCGCTCGATTGGAACAACTCAGGATACAAAGTGATTCTATTGGAAGGCGGGGGTTTTGCGTACGATCCAAAAATTCAGGACCTGTATGCGGGCAAAACCACGGGTCAGCCTTACTATCCCCTGATGTCGGCCAGGCTGCATTATTTCGGAGGAACAACGGGTCACTGGGCTGGATTTTGTTCACCATTCGATCCCATAGATTTTCAAAAAAGAGACTGGATAAAATATAGCGGCTGGCCCATCAGTCGTCCAGATCTGGATCCCTTTTATGAAAGAGCGCAGAAAAATCTGGAGCTGGGACCCTATGAGTATTCGGCCGAATATTGGCAAAAAAAAGATCCGGCCCTGCTGCCGCTGGTGGATCAGAGTACAGTTATCTGGAATAAAATATGGCAATTCAGTCCGCCGACAAGATTTGGTGAGAAATATAGAAATGATATTGTGCGGTCACGCAATATTCATTTATACACGTATGCGAATGTCGTGCAAATCCTTACCAATGAAAAAGGCTCGGCCGTACAGGAACTGATTATTAAAAATTTTGAAGGCAGGCAACACAGGGTGAGGGCGAAAAAATATATCCTGGCCTGTTGTGCGATACAAAATGCGCGACTGCTCCTGGCATCAAATCAACAATTTCCAAAGGGACTTGGAAACGCAAATGACCTGGTCGGCAGATTTTTTATGGAGCACCTGGAAATTAAATCTGCAGAACTCTGGTTATTAAAACCAGATGCATTGAAACTCTATGCCTTTACTTTTGGGATCACTAAGGCGCGTGCGGAACTGGCTATTCATGAAAAAAAACAGGAAGAATTTGGAATGCTCAATGGTACGGTTTCCTTGTTGCCATTGGAAGTTGCAAAAAAATTAAAACCTGCCATTGAAGCCTGGAACCAGAAAGATCCGAGAGTCAGTGCGGATCGTTTTATGGGCAGTTACGCCAAAGCTGCTAAGGAAACGGATTTACCAGTTTCCGGCAGCCGGGGTTTCCAACTTTTCACCAGGATGGAACAGGCGCCCAACCCGGATAACAGGGTGACCCTGGATAGCGAGCGGGACGGATTGGGTGTTCCGCGTGCTTCGTTACACTGGGAATTGTCTCCATTGGAAAAAAGGAGTCTTCGTAAAATGTACGAATTGATCGGGCAGGAAGTTGGACGCGCCGGGGTAGGCAGGGTTAAACTAATGGATTTTCTGACGAACCCTGAAGATACTTCATGGCCATCCTTTACCGGTGGTGGCTGGCATCATATGGGAACCACGCGGATGAGTGAAAATCCCAAACAGGGCGTGGTGGATGCACAATGCCAAGTGCATGGTATTTCTAATTTATTCCTTGCCGGTTCATCCTGTTTTGTTACGGCGGGTGCTCCGAATCCCACACTGACCCTGGTGGCACTCACCTTGAGGCTTTCGGATCATATAAAAGGGCTGATGAAAAATAAGGCATAACCGTATTCATTCCGTTGTAATCTGAATGGTAGTATCTGTTCCAAAAACCACGATGACGAAACCGATGTTTTTTACCGGATGCAAACTGCAACCAGTGATTCCCATTCTTCTTCCAGGCTTAGAGCCGGCATCGGGGAATCCGCTCTTGCATACCAATAGCGGGCATTGGAAAGATCTCCCTCTTTCCGATGCAGAAAAGCGTGAATCTGCGCGGCCTGTTTGTCGTCTACATCCTGTATCAGTTCATGGGCTTTTTCCCATTCGCCTTTCCCCGCAAGCCATAGTGCTTTCTCATAAACAGATAAACCGGTGGGCGAATCTTCCAGCGACAGAGACGAAATAAATCCGGCGACGGTCTTTTTATTCATATACCCAATGTAATTAATAATGTCGTTTTGGGCAAACAATTCACCTGGCGCACCCGGCCGTTCGGACAATAATATTTCTATGATGAACCTATTGCATTTACTTTTGAATCAGCTAAAAATAAAATGATTCAACAGACCTGCATCATCAGAAATGCGATACCTGAGGAATACCTGAACCTCGGAGCATTCATGGCCGACGTCTATTCAAAGTTGGATGGGTTCCCAAAGAAAAGTGAACAACCGGACTATTATGACATGCTGGTCAATATCGGAACATTAACAGCAAAACCTGAAACAGAACTCCTGGTTGCTGTTGGTATTGATAAAAAAATAATAGGAGCTGTTGTTTATTATGGCGATATGAAGTTTTACGGGTCCGGAGGATCGGCCACCCGGGAGCTGAATACCGCGGGCTTCAGATTTTTGGCGGTGGACCCGCTTACGCGGAGGCAGGGTATCGGAC
This sequence comes from Puia sp., assembly GCA_036512575.1. Taxonomy (GTDB): domain Bacteria; phylum Bacteroidota; class Bacteroidia; order Chitinophagales; family Chitinophagaceae; genus Puia. The sequence goes on along the minus strand of DATCAO010000391.1, from coordinate 936 downwards.
AGGCTTTAGTGAAAGAATGCATCCGAAAGGCCGGTGAAACCAAAAGAACCCAGATGATCATACACTCGACGTTAGCCATGCAGGCTGCCTGGAAAATATTTAGTCATCTTGGTTTTAAGCGATCTGGAGATTTGGATTTTTTACAGGGTGAGCTGCCTGTTTTTGGATTCAGGTTACTGTTTCAGACTGACGTGCAACCCTGAAATTCCCCACCTGCTCAATCTGGCGCACGGAGCCTGCTGCCCGAATTTTCTGCCGATCCTCAAGTGTGCCACCCGTGCACCATTAGCTGAAGCCCTGCACTATCGGGTTCTGGTACCTTTGAAGAACATGAAAACCCTACTGTAAATTCTGATTCAGAAAATCAATTGGAAAAAGGGCTTTTACTATTATAGGGAAATACGCAGGCCAATTGCCGGGTAGCTTTTCATCGCCAGTCCGGATTGATAGGGTTCGAATTTCAAATTCGCTGATAAGTCCATAGCCTTTCTTTTATAATATCCGGACCTGATAAAAATGGGAACGCTGGTAATGACCATTGCAGAACCCGCTATCATCAGAAATACACCCCCAAATTCATTACCCAACTGGTTCCAGTTGTCGGCGTGGTTGGCGTTTACATATAATATAGTTCCGGTTACACCCATTACCATTCCGCCGCCGAGCAATACCCAGGCTGCTGTATTGAGTTTGCTTTCTTTTTCAACGTAGTATTCTTTGGAATTTTTTGCAGGTGTGAAAAAGGGATCTTTTTCTTTGGAAGTTTTTGGACTGGTGATGTGCAGGCTGTCCTGCGCCCGGCAGATACCCGTCAGTACAAAAAGGCTGATGATGGCTGAGAATAGTTGTTTCATTTTATTAGTTTTTAGAATGGCGCGTTAAACAATGTATTGTTGATGTAAAAGTATTCTCCTGTTCCGGGCTTGCATAATTGGT
>DATCAO010000390.1:0-2194 GCA_036512575.1 Puia sp. | reverse complement strand
TGGCCAGGCCAAGCTCTGTATTATTCTGCCAGCCTAATGAACCACCCCAAAAGTATTTTGTATCCCAATCCCTCCGGAAACTGGCAATCACATCTTCCTTTTTACTTAAACTGGTGTCCTGGTAATATTTATTTATGACGGAATTTAATTTGAGGTCTATTACTAATTTGGGTATTATATAGGAAATATTACTGGCGAAGTTTAACTGGAGGATGGAATTTGATTTTGTATAGTTAAAACCCAAATTCACATCTCCGATTAGTCTCGTCAGAAAGCGGTCTTTGATGGGAATGATTTCCACGATATCGTCAAGACTGGTAATATGGAACATCCTAAATAAAGAATCCAGCGTGGTCACAACCAGATTCCCTTGCTTCAACGTAAATTCAAAAATTTTATCAGAACTGATTTTGGTTACCTCGTCCCATTTTATACTAATGGTTCCCGGGCCATCCATGCCATAAGATAACAGACCCAGTTTCATACTCTTGATCTCACCCGTTAGAATATCGCCATTTTTTAAATGCACCTTATCAGTCTTCTGACCCCGGCCAACCAGGCAGCATCCTGTCAAAACCAAAAGAAATGCTGTAATGATGAAGGGATGTTTGGTCATAAAAGGACTGGGGACTAAAACCAACCTGAAATCCGGTATCTGCAATATTAAGAAGTCCTGTGGGAGTGGCAATGGCAAAAGTGGCTCATTAATTTATTTGGTATACTTTTATATCCCCTTCACTAAATGTTTTTACTATGAATACAGTCATGGACGACTTATCAAAAAAACATCACCTGCTCTCTGATCTTTTTAAAATACCCACATCAAATTCGGAGTGGGAAAAGTACAAACTTTCGAAAGAACAGTTAGATATGTTTGAGGAATTGGGATATATCAGTGATGTAAAATTGCTGGAGGAATGGCAAGTGGAAAAACTCAATCTTGAACTGGCAGAAATCGCAGACCCTGCACATCCGCTACACGAACTGTTTTATGAATTTCACAGCAACGAATCCACGGATCCCAATGCAGTTCTGTTTCATGCGCTCGGTGCCTGGCGTATTTCAAAGGCCTTTCACGACACCATTTGGAATCCTGCATTTACCATGGCCGTAAGCCAGCTGCTGGGTAATAAAGCCGTTCGTTTTTGGCACGATCAGTTATTTTGTAAACCCGCTTTACATGGTGGCGTAGTAGCCTGGCACCAGGATTATTCTTATTGGACAAGGACCGTTCCCCTGCAGCACCTTACATGTTGGGTGGGATTGGACGACGCCACTACAGAAAACGGCTGTCTCTATTATGTTCCAAAAAGTCATCACTGGGGACTTTTGAAAAAACCCGATCTCGCCGGTGATATGGAAGGACTATTGCCCTATCTGACAGAAAAACAAAAAACAGAATTCAAACCCGTGCCCATTGAATTGAAAAAAGGATACGCGACATTTCACCACCCTCTGATGGTGCATGGTTCCTATGCCAACAAATCTTCCAAGTCAAGAAGGGCATTCGTGCTGAATGTTTTTACAGATGGCACTGAATCCAATTCGGATGATGTATTACTTACCGGAGTGCCGCCAATAAAGAAGGGCCATAAAATGGAAGGACAGTTTTTCCCCATTATATTTCAACCCGAAGGAAAATTTTAATCTGTTATTTTGAGGTAATGGTTACCTGACCATCCATTAGTCCTTCTGCCTTTGCGCTTAATTGTATATTCCCTGCATTGTCTTTCGACCGGACCACCGCGAGACAAAGTCCATGAAATACTTTTCGGTCAGAAGACTGAAAAGATTCCATGCTGGTTTCATTTCCATTGTCAGTAGCGATTACCGTACCCGCACCGGTTACACTAAACTGTACGAGGTTATCCGCATTGGGAACTAAATTTCCGTCAGCATCTACAATTTTTGCCGTAACAAATGAAAGATCATTTCCATCGGCATTAATGCTATTCCGGTCCGCACTTAATATAATGGCAGTTGCTTTTCCTGCCGTTTTGATTTCCCTGGTTAAAACTGTCTGACCGCTTTTCCTGGAGACAGCCTTTAGTGTTCCCGGTTCATAAGCAACCCGCCACCAGATATGCAGGTCATCACCTTGTTTTCTCTTTGTACCCAGCGATTTTTCATTCAGCCATAATTCCACTTCATCCGCCTGATTATAATAGGCCCACACATCAATCGAATCTCCTTT
>DATCAO010000389.1:0-5607 GCA_036512575.1 Puia sp. | reverse complement strand
AGGATGAATCCAAAACGATGAAGGCTTTTGCGGAGAGAAAAACCGCTATCGAAAAATCCATCCGCGAGCAGGATAAAATGACGGAGGCTTTGCAGCAGAAACTGGATCATGCCCTAACGCTGGTTGAATTGGAAGACATTTACCTGCCGTATAAACCCAAACGTAAAACGAAAGCCCAGGCTGCGCGCGAGAAAGGCCTGGAACCACTGGCCCTCCTGATACTGGAACAAAAACCTATAATACTTGCGGAAGCCGCGGCTGCTTTTTTGAATGAAGAAATCAAAACAACGGATGAAGTCCTGCAGGGTGCAAGGGATATTATCGCCGAAATGGTGAATGAAAAAGAATCCGTTCGTTCGGCGATGCGGAAATTATTTCAAGAGGCCGGCCGTATCGAAACAAAAGTCCTGGCTGCAAAAGAAACGGAGGCCGTCAAATTCAAAGACTATTTTGATTACGCAGAAAAGATTTCCACGATTCCATCGCACCGGATCCTGGCTGTCCTGCGCGGATTTACGGAAGGATTTCTCCGGATGGAAATTACACCCTCTGAAGAAGAGGCGCTGTTGTTGATCGAAGCAGGGTTCGTGAAAAGTTCGGGCGCTTCTGCAGAAGAAATAAAAAAAGCCATCAAGGACAGCTGGCGACGATTACTTCAACCCGGTATGGAAAGTGAATTCCGGATGGCACTCAAGACCCGGGCCGACGAAGAGGCGATCACTGTTTTCGCAGAAAACCTGCGGCAGTTATTACTGAGTTCGCCGCTGGGCAGCAAAAGAATCCTGGCCATTGATCCGGGCTACCGCACCGGATGTAAAGTGGTTTGCCTGGATGAACAGGGCGGTCTGCAAAAAACGGATCTGATTTTTGTGCATGAAGCCGGTCGCGCTGCAGATGCCGAACATACGATTCGTTCCCTGGTAACCAAATACCGGATTGAAGCTTTTGCGATCGGAGACGGAACAGCCGGAAGGGAAACGGAACAATTCATAAAGAAAATGGATCTGGGCCTGCCCCTGTTTTTAGTGAATGAAGACGGCGCTTCGGTGTACTCTGCATCAGAAATCGCCCGCGAAGAATTTCCTGATCAGGATATCACCGTAAGGGGTTCTGTGAGCATCGGTCGGAGACTGATGGATCCCCTGGCTGAACTCGTCAAGATCGATCCCAAAAGTATCGGGGTGGGGCAGTACCAGCACGATGTAAACCCGTTCCGCCTAAAGGAAAGATTGGACCAGACCGTGGTGAGTTGTGTGAATGCTGTCGGCGTGAACCTCAATACCGCGGGAAAACAATTGCTGAGTTATGTGAGCGGCATCGGCGACACACTGGCAGAAAATATTATTAAACACCGGAATGAGATTGGAAAATTCAGCGACCGGAAACAATTACTCAAAGTGCCGAGGCTGGGAGAAAAAGCATTCGAACAGTGCGCAGGATTTCTTCGCATCCGCGATGGAAAAAATCCGCTGGACCAAAGCGCCGTGCACCCCGAAGTGTATGGCCTTGTAGAAAAGATAGCGCTCGATTTGAAAACGGATCTGAAATCCCTGATCGGTAAGGAAGACCTGATCAAAAATGTGGATCCCAAAAAATATGTGACGGCGGAAACCGGCGAACACACAGTCCGGGACATCCTGAATGAATTGCGCAAGCCGGGTCTCGATCCCCGGTCTGAACTCGAGCCTTTTGAATTTGCGGATATTTACAAGATAGAAGATGTGAAGGTGGGCATGATCATTCCGGGTCAGGTAACGAATATCACGCGATTCGGAGCTTTCGTGGATATTGGTGTGAAACAGGACGGGCTCGTGCACGTGAGTGAAATCGCGAATCGTTATATCAGCGATCCCGCCGAAGTTTTAAAACTCAATGATAAAGTGCAGGTGAAAGTGACGGAAGTGGATTTTTTGCGAAAACGAATTGCGTTGTCCATTAAACAAGCTGCTGAGGGCGTGAAGCCTGAGGCTCGAAGCCTGAAGCCCGAAGCAGGAGGCGTGAAGCCTAAGGCCGGAAGCCTGAAGCTTGAAGCTGGAAGCAAGAAGGAGTTATCACCTTTGTCGATGGAGGATGCACTCAGTGCATTAAAGAAAAAATTTAAAAATTAATTAAAAGGATTATCCATTTAAGTCTCATTGGCTTTATAGCTGGTCAATTATTTTACAACAAAATTAAATAGCTTCTAGTCCAGTATTAGGTTCGAAGAATCATTAATAAAAACCTGTTTATCAGTCAGCAAATGCAAGTGCTGGTTAAAGTATTTATTTAAGATCACCCTAAAGCTGTTAACCGGACTGATACCATCGTATAAACCCGAATAATTTCCATCAGAAAAATAATAAGCATTCAGATTTTTATATATATCATTTTTATTATTAAGCTGATCATAATACCTGAATCCATGATCCCCTTCAATAATCACTACCCTTGGCCTTGAAGCGGCTTTACTGATAGAAGGAACTATTTGTGAAATAAGGGAATTTGCGTACTCCAACTGTCCCAGATATAATTCCTTATTGTCTGTTTTTTTGGCAGGCAAAGAACCAGTAAGCAAATTGCCTTTTTTATCCAGTAAAAAAGGCTCATGCGGAAGCATTAAATGGCAATAAACAAATTTTGGTGCAGTGTCTGATATCGGAATTTCTTTCATCAGACTGTTAAAATTGAATTTATTATTATTAATATGAGTTTGTTTTGAAGTATTTTCAAGCCCGATACCTTTCAAAACGGAATTAAGAAAACGGGAGTTGGAAAAATTCCAGGATATATCCCTGTTGATATTCCCAAATAATGTAGGCGTATTGATAATTTCATCACGAATGAATTCAAAGTAAGCGGTGTGAGCTGTCGGATGCCCCTGCAGATCAAACAGGGAATAATTTTTGATGATATACCCTTCCTGCTTAAGAAAATCAGGAAGCCTGGAAAGTGACAATGTACGTATTCCCTGGAGGATTAATTTCCCTGTCATTTTTCTCCCTTCTAATGATCCATTCAGGTAATCAAAATTTAAGGTAGATGAAACAGAAAACGGAGTGATGTTATAATTACCAGCCGACTTTTTAGAAATAAAGAAATGATTAGCTGCCAATAAAGAATCCAGTCGGGAATTGTCAAAGCTAAACTCTTCCTTAAGGCAGGCAGAACTTGTGTATTCATCAAAGACGATAAAATAGATATCAGGTCTGGCTGCATCCCGGACATGCACAGGCTCCAGTATCAGCGAACCAACAACTTTATAATCATTTATACTATCTTTTTTAAAAACAATATTTACTGTAAGTTGAAACAATTCAAAAACAAGAAAACACAGAAACAGGAAATTGAAAAAATACAGTTTCTTAACCAGGGATATATTTTTTCTTTTGATGCTAAAAAACAGGATTACTATTAGTATCAAAAGAAGTGGCAGAAATATGCTGTATGAAATCAGAAAAGGGGGAAATGGAGTTCGTTTTATCCCATCCCTGAAAGCTCCGAAAAAGAAAAAAGTTATCATTAACAAAAGAGTGAACCAGGCGGCTTTTTCCGGTTGTACCAGCATTTTTTTAAACCCGAGAAAAATAAAAAAAAAGGAGACTGTGCAGATAAGGAAATAAGAAAATGACGGTGGGAGTGATAATAACCTGTAATATTCGTTATACCGGTGTAAAACATGGAAAGCTGGCAAAGTAATACAAAACAACAGGAAATTCTTTTGAAAAAATTTTCTGCTTATAGCTCCCGGGGACGGCATTTTTCTATTGATTTATTTTTCCATTAATTATTGCCTTAAGCCTTAAGCCTTAAGCTTTATGCCTTAAGCCTTGTGCCTTACGCCTTACGCTTTCTTTTTCGTATTCGGCTCCGGCTTCAAACGGCCATTCGCTTTCATCTGCGTTTGCAATAGCCATTCGATCTGGCCATTGACACTGCGGAATTCATCAGCAGCCCATTTCTCCAGGCTCTTGAACAGGTTTTCGTCGATGCGTAAAACAAATGCTTTCTTATCGGCCATGCCGCAGATTTTTATTGATACAGGGTTCCGGTATTGAGTACAGGCGTGGCCGCTTTTTCACCACATAACACCACCATCAGGTTGCTGACCATGGTTGCTTTTTTCTCTTCATCCAAATGAACAATGCCTTTCTTTGATAACATCTCCAGCGCGAGTTCCACCATACCCACAGCCCCTTCCACGATTTTGAAACGGGCGGCGACAATGGCCGTCGCCTGCTGGCGTTGCAACATGGCGCCTGCAATTTCGGGTGCATAAGCGAGGTGACTGATCCGGGCTTCCTTGATGATGATGCCTGCCGGCGCGAGGCGTTCGTTGAGTTCCTTTTCAAGTAAGACGTTCACCTGTTCGCCGCCGTCGCGCAGCGTGATGTCTGCGTGTTCATCTTCCATATGATCGTAGGGACAACTGGTAGCCAGGTGTCGCACTGCGGCTTCACTCTGAATTTTTATATAGTTGGTGTAGTCAGCCACTTCAAAAGCCGCTTTATAGGTATCACTCACCTGCCACACGATCACGGCCGCAATTTCAATGGGATTTCCCATCTTGTCGTTTACTTTCAGCGGAGTCCCTTCCAGATTTTGCGAACGCAGGGAAATCCGGTAGGAACTAAAAAAAGGATTGATCCATAAGAGTCCGTTGGCTTTTACCGTGCCGACATACTTCCCAAAAAAAGTGAGCACACGCGCGTGATTGGGATTGACGATCATTAATCCCTTGATAAAAAAAACAAAGGCCACTATGCAGAGGGCACCAATGATATTGTATCCTGCCATATCCTGCCTGCTGCCATTGATGATAAAAAATGCTGCCAGTCCCAATAAGGCTAAACATAAAACGAGAATGGCAAATCCTGAAATGGGTCTGTTTATCTTTTCCATGGTTTGTTATTAAAATGATATTATTATGATATCAAAACTAAACACTAATTTTCATACCAGCAAAAAAAGTATGGGAGTATGGGAATATGGGAGTCTGGGTCTGAATTTTCGGTCAACGGTCATCGGTCAACTGTCATCGGTCAACGGTTGACCGCCAACCGCCAACCATCCGCCCTATCTTTGCCCCATGAATATCTCGCTGATAAACAAAAACGCCCTCATCTGCGGCAGCTCCCAGGGCATCGGGCTGGCGGCGGCGCAGGAACTTGCCGTTAACGGAGCGAACTGTTTCCTGATGGCCCGCAACCCGGAGGCGCTTCAAAAAGCAGTGGACAGTTTATTCAACTCAGGCTCGCAGTCACACCGCGGCATTATCGTTGATTTCAACGATCCGTCTGCTGTAGAAGCGGCGATAAAAAAACTGACCGCGGAACTACGGGTAGAGATCCTGGTGAATAATACCGGCGGACCGAAAGCAGGCCCCATCCTGGATGCGCCGACGGATGTTTTTGAAGCGGCTTTTCGTCAGCACCTCGTCTGCAACCATATCCTGATGCAGGCGGTAGTACCCGGCATGCGGGAAGCAGTGTATGGCCGCATCATCAATATCATTTCGACTTCTGTAAAAACACCTCTGGCTAATCTCGGGGTCTCCAATACGATCCGCCTGGCCGTGGCTTCCTGGGCCAAAACCCTGGCCAACGAAATCGGCCGGTATAATATCACGGT
>DATCAO010000388.1:0-5383 GCA_036512575.1 Puia sp. | reverse complement strand
TTTTTATTTACGCAACTATATACTATTTGGGACAACTTTAAAAATCGATACGGAAACAGACCGATGATATAATCTATTGGTAATTAATAAATAATTGAATGATTAGATACTCTGCATTGGTTCTTTAGAGGTTCCGGATGTATCCCGCAACTCAGGAATGCTATTTCAAGTTTTATCCTTCCTGACCCGAAGCCATTTCGACTGATCGTCAAAATGGTTTTCCCGGGCAGACAGAATAATCTGATTGATATTTCTATCAATGAAAGCCCGGATAACTGTATTCAGCATCCTCCGGGTATTTGCCCTGAGTTCACCAAAAGCCAGGGTTTCCTTACCTTGAAAAACAGTTTGGGATGTCACTGTATCCTGGAGATTGATTTCCAACGTAAGCGTATTGACACCCGTTTGAAAATTCATTTCTGTTTTAACAATATAATCGGATGACAGTGGGGATCGCGTAATAAACTGGGAGGCTTTCAGAAGGCCATCCCTGGCGAGGTTGTCTGTGATCTGGTTGTTATCGATATAAAAGAAGCACTGGGCCCGGGCCATCCCAAAACAGATACTAAGGCAAAACAGGATGGATATTTTTTTCATTCGTTTTCTTCCAGACTTTTTATTCATTGAAATTAATCATAATTCATTTCAAAACGTAAAACGGCATTTCCGAAATATTTATGAACAAAGAATCATCCCGTCGGCGATTCGTGAAAAACGCAGCAACAGGCTTAGGCCTGTTGTCACTGCCCGCCCTGTTGCAGGCTAAAAAACCCACAGATCGAAAACTCAGCATTGTTTGTGTTGGTGGCCATCCGGACGACCCGGAAAGCGGATGCGGCGGAACCCTGGCCAGATTTGCCGGTTCAGGCCATGCCGTTACCATCATTTACCTGACAAGGGGGGAAGCAGGTGTACCGGGGAAATCCCACAGTGAAGCGGCGGCTATCCGAACCCGTGAGTCGGAAGCGGCCTGTTTGATACTAAAAGCAAAACCGGTTTTTGCAGGACAAATAGATGGTAATACCGTCCTGAACAATGATTGGGTGCACCAACTACAGGGGCTGCTGGATAATGAAAAACCCGACATCGTTTTTACCCACTGGCCTGTTGATTCCCATAAAGATCACCAGATAGCAAGCCTGCTGACCATTCAAAGCTGGATACGCTCCTCAAACAAATTTGAGCTGTATTTTTTGAAGTATGCACCGGACAGCAAACCATGATTTTCAAGCCGTCGGATTTCGTTGATATTTCGGTTACACAAGACCAGAAAAAGAAAGCGGTATACTGCCATGCCAGCCAGGATCCGCCGGGCATTTACCAGTGCGGCCACGCGGTAATGGAAGAATTTCGGGGACGTGAACTCGGCGTACATGCAGCCGAAGCATTCGTGCGCATGACAGGGATGAAAAACGGGTCTTCTGAACTAGGGATTCACGGTCAGGTAGGGTTTTAGTTTTACAAATTTCCCAGAGTCCATCAGGGCGAGTTGCATCAGCTCATCGACCGACCGGAAATTACCATGCTGACTGCGATATGCAATAATGGACTTTGCCATCTGCCAACGAATATAAGGATGCCCTTGAAGAGACTCTGTTGATGCGTTGTTGATATCAATTAATACCCGGGATACATGATTCAATATTAGTGCGGGTTTAATTTTTTGAAAGGTGGAATCCGCTAAACCAAACGTTTCTCCTACCTGATCGACCTTATAAAAACCTCCCAGTTTTTCTCTGAAATGGACAATACGTGACGCCAGTCTGATTCCGATTCCCGGAAGTCTGGACCATTGCGAGGAATCCGCCAGGTTGATATCTGTAGTTTCAAGTTTTTTGGAAACATACGAAATGCTAGAACCCGCAGGATGTGCATTGTGTCCGGACGAGTTCCGGACAGGTTCAGGCAATGTAATAATCCGAATATAGGGAAGCAGCCGTTCATATTCTTCCTGATGCAATCCATAAATTTTTTTCAGGTCTTCGGGTTTGTGAAACCGGCCACCTTTTTCAGTAAAATGTACAATGGTTTGGGTAAGATGATCCGGAATGCCAAGTTGTTGCCATCCTTCAGGACCGAGGGTATTTGGATCGAAATAAAACAGTGGCCTGTTTTCTTTCCCGATGCGGATGCCGGGAGATACAGGTTCCTTTTTCCTGCCTTCATCGCGGTTGTGATCATCTGCATTCCGCGAGGAGCCGGACTCTGCTTTTTCAAATTTCTGTATTTCTATTTTGATTTTTTCATCGACCGCCGGATCCGGTTCTCCTGGCTGGCGACGAAAAAAATAAGGCAGGATAAATAAAAGACTGATTATTAAAAGAAGAAAAAGAACGCCGAAGCGTTCTTTCCTGTTAAATGTCAAATACCCACGAATCGTTTCCCACATACCATTTCTGATAAAGATAAATCCGATAAAACGTGAAGACTATACCCTTAAAGTGGAAAACTATTGTTGCTGATTACCGTCCAAAATTCTTCCTGACCAAATCAGTAATAATAATATTTACGAGGTTGGCGACCGTGAGGCGCTCTCTGCACTTTTTGATAAGTGGGGAGTACCTGGCCAAGACCGATGATAATACCAACGTTGAATCCAAATTGCACAATTCCCGGATTGAACCCATAATAACCGCCGGGATCACCCCATCCGCCAAAATAATAGCTGTCTGAAGGGGCCGTACCCAGGAGCCGGCCGCTCAGGCGGATTCCTACTTTTGGATCCAGATAAATATTGGTTCCGAATTGAAAGCCATAGGCAAATCTCACATTACTTGAGAAATCTGCCGGCCCGGGAGAAAAAAAAGCTGCTCCCAGGTCAACGCCGAAAAAAAGATTGGCCGGGGAATTGGGAAGCGGGAAACTGGTAACCGGTCCCGCCATGACATAGTTTATACCTGCATTGGTCTGGTAAAGGGGAACGTCTCCGGGAACAGCCCCGTAGTTATACAATTTTGCAGGAACGTCCATGCGATTATACATGATTTCTATCCCGATATGCCGGTTCATATTAAATTGCAAGGAGCCACCATAATTGAAGCCTTCGTCTATTCGCCCGAATGTATTGGAAAAATTGACCTTATCGGCAAATGTATAGCCACCCTGCGGAATCAGTTCTATGGAAGATTGTGCGAAGGAAATGCCGCACATACCTAAAATTACTGCAGTTACCAGGATCCCTTTTTTCATACAGTTTCGTTTTACTTATTCTTAAGACGTAAGAACCCCAAATAGGTTTAATCGCAGAACAGGCCGACTTGTTAAAACCTTGCTAATTAAGCGTTAACCTTCAACCCTTATCTCCAGCCCATCAAATGCAAGATGCATACCCGGGGGCAGTTCGCCCTGAACATCAGCATGTTTGCCCAACTGGTGGCTGATATGAGTAAAATAGGCCTCAGAAACCCCCAGTTCGCGGGACATGGCAATGGCCTCTTCGAGATTAAAATGGGAAATATGTTTTTCTATCCGCAGGGCATTTAATACTATGGATCGGGAACCCCTGATTTTTTGCTTCTCTGTTTCGTCTATCCGGTTGGCGTCCGTGATATAAGTGAAATCTCCAAAGCGGAAACCGAGGACAGGCATTTTCAGATGCCAGACCTGAACTGGAACCACGCGAATATCCCCGATCATAAACGGATCCATAGCGATTGTATTCAACTGGATTTCCGGAATACCGGGATAACGGAAATCCGTAAACGCATAAGGGAACTCCCTGATCACAACTTCCTGGGTCATCTCATTGGCGAATAAGGGCATCGGATTTCCAGAGAAAAAATTAAAAGCCCGGATATCGTCAAGTCCGGCAATATGATCCTTATGGGGATGGGTGAACAATACAGCGTCCAGCCTGTTCACTTTTGCCCGAAGCATCTGGTAGCGAAAATCGGGTGTGGTATCAACAACAATTCGCGTTTTGGCGGATTCAATCAATATACTCGACCTGAGGCGTTTGTCTTTTTTGTCGGTTGAATGGCAAACCGGGCAGGGGCAGGCAATCATCGGTATGCCCGTGCTGGTGCCTGAGCCGAGAAAACTGATTTTTAAAGAAGGAAACACAAACAAAAATAAAGTAAAAGCATTGATCAGCTCTGCGGTTTAAGCAGATTCTCCAACATCCTCCGGCTTTCCGGAGCGAGGGATTCCGGTTCCAGACTAAGGAGCGGCAGAATATCAATCAGGGTATTGATACGCCCTTCAAGCGTTAGAAATTTATTCAGAACCAGCACTTTCTTTTCCTCGAGGATGCAGTACCCACTCTGAAAATTGCCGCGTTCATAACGTACAACGTATCCTGTTTCCTGCAGGATCTTTTCAATTTTTTCCAGCGTAGTCACCGTATATTTCATCTTTCAAAGTTGATAAAAGACAGGCAATCGGCGGTATTCATTTATCCACAATCCATTGACGCCTGTTATCCTTTCCCAATCATCCGGATTACCGGCACGATCATTTCTTCCATGCTCACCCCGCCATGCTGAAAACTGTTTCGGTAATAATTCGCGAAATAATTATAATTGTTCGGATAACAAAGGAATCCATCCCCCTTCGCAAAGATGAATGAAGAGTTGATTGTTGGAACAGGCAGCCCGGCCTCTTTTGGATCCCTGAATGCCAGTACTTCCTTGGGTTCATAATTCAGGTTCCTTCCATGTTTATAGCGAAGATTGGTTGTAGTCTGTTTATCACCAATCACTTTACAGGGGGTTTTTACCCGTACACTGCCATGATCGGTTGCCAATACAACGGTGATTTTTTTATCCGCAATTTTCCTGAGCGCCTGATGCAACGGTGAATGTTCAAACCAGCTGGCCGTTATACTTCGGTAACTGGCTTCGTCGCTGGCCAGTTCCTTGAGTACTTCCATTTCTGTTCTGGCATGACTGAGCATATCGACAAAATTATATACGATCACATTCAGGTCGTTATTCATCAGGTTCAGGATATTATTCACGAGATCCTGGCCTGCCTGGTGATTCAGCACTTTAGTATAAGAAGTTTTCAGGTGATCCATCTTTAACCGTTTCAGTTGGGCTCTGAAAAATTCCTCTTCCGCCAGGTTTTTGCCGCCATCCTCGTCATCATTTTTCCACTGGCCGGGAAACTGTGCCTGGATTTCTGCGGGCATCAGTCCGGCAAAAATCGCATTGCGGCAGTATTGCGTGGCCGTGGGAAGAATGCTGTAAAAAGTTTCTTCAGACTGGATTCGAAAGCTTTGCGCAAAAACAGGCTGGATGGCCTTCCACTGATCGAATCGCAGATTATCTATCAAAACAAAAAACAAAGGCACTCCTTTTTCGAGTCCCGGAAAAACCTTTTTACTCATCAGGCTATGGCTCATCACCGGGGCATCCCCTGTTTTCGGGGTTATCCATTTCGT
>DATCAO010000387.1:0-2838 GCA_036512575.1 Puia sp. | reverse complement strand
TTGGGAACGGGCGGTGTCGTTTGCAGTTCAGGCTGCGTCCATTTCTGTAACCCGGATGGGAGCACAGTCTTCAATACCCAAAAGGGAAGAAATGGTTGTTGAGTAGTTGAATTTTTATCAAACAACTTATATGTTTATTGTTGAGCATTATAACCTGGCCATCGGGCTCTGCATTATTACCATGTTATGCTGGGGATCGTGGGCAAATACGACAAAACTCACGACTCCTTCCTGGCGCTTTGAACTTTTTTACTGGGATTATGGTTTTGGCATTTTACTCAGCACAGGGATTCTGGCTTTTACCATCGGAAGTCATGGATCTGAAGGCAGGTCGTTCCTGCAGGATTTGCATCAGGCCGATAATGAAAATATTATTTCCGCATTCAGTGGCGGAGTCATTTTTAATCTCGCCAATATTTTGCTGGTAGCGGCTATTGCAATAGCAGGCATGTCAGTCGCCTTTCCGGTCGGAATCGGCATTGCGCTGATTTTGGGTGTCATTGTAAATTATATTGCGAGCCCCAGGGGAAATCCGGGATTAATATTCGGCGGGGTGGTTTTTATTTTAATGGCCATACTTCTTAACGCCTATGCCTACCGGAAGTTAAAATCCCAATCGGCTGTAAAGGTTTCCGAGAAAGGACTGATCCTTTCCGTATTGAGTGGTTGCTCAATGGGGCTGTTCTATAAATATGTCGCCGGCTCCATGGCGGTCAATTTTAATCATCCTGAAACAGGTAAACTCACTCCGTATACTGCCCTGGTATTTTTTGCAGCAGGGGTGGTGCTCAGCAACTTTCTCTTTAATACCTTGCAAATGAAAAAACCGTTCATCGGATCTCCGGTAAAATTTTCCGATTATTTCAACGGAAAATTTTCAGACCATGCGATCGGTCTGATCGGCGGCACCATATGGAGCGTTGGCATGTCCCTGAGTATTATTGCTTCGGGTAAAGCGGGACCGGCGGTTTCCTATGGGCTGGGCCAGGGTGCAACTGTCGTTGCCGCGATATGGGGAATATATATTTGGAAGGAATTTGAAAAAGCGCCTGCAGGAACAAAAAGACTTTTGAATATTATGCTGCTTTTATACGTGTCCGGACTGGCGATGATTATACTTTCAAAATAATCCGGCAGCTGTCCGTTATTCTATCTTTCCGTCCAATGCCTTTTTTACTTCGCCGGCCAGTGAGTCGGCATTCCGATATACTATCAACAGTTCATTCCTGTTGGAGACACGCAAAAGCACCTGATTCCCGAATTCAATCGACTTCAAAAAAACAGGTGCAGCATCTGACCGCTTCGGATCTGGCTGGATTATTTTATCATCCACCGAAAACAATTTCAGAAAATAATTGCCCGAAAGAATGATCGTAGCCTGCTGTTCCGCATTCTGGAGTTCCCGTATATGTTCTGTTTCTCCGTAGTATGCAAATAATAAATTTTTCAAACGGATATCCTTCAACAGGTGCAGGTTCCCCGAGCTCTTGAGGTCTGAGAAACTGGCGTCCCTGGAAATAAAATCGGGTCGTTCCAGTATCGCACGCAGATCTTCTTTCAGCTGTTTGTCATTCAGTATTTTTCTTTCCGGGTTTCTGATTAACCCAAGTAATTCATTTCCGCTGCCCAGCAATTTCTCTGTACTTTGAATAGTAAATTTCAGTGAATTCCGATCCGTATCCACATCCGACAATAAATTTTTCAGGTATACCTGTTCCAGGTGATCTTCCTTAATGCCTTCCCGCCAGGCTTCGAGCGCAAGGGTAATGGATATACCCAGGATGATCACGAAAATTTCGATCAGGTAAGCAGGCCACATGTCTTTAATGAGCTTAACGACACCATGTTTTCTTTGAGGTAACCCAGGTGTTGTTACAACCGATTCACCTTCGGGAATTGCTTCATTTTCTTTTATCGTTTCTTCCATAAGTCGAAGCCAGGACATTGTTCAGTAATTAATGGGACAACAAGTAATAAATATAATTGAATTATGCTAAAACCACGGGGGCCTGATGTCTGCTCGGCAAAAATTGACATGAATCGTCGATGATGGTATAGGACTGCTGCAAAATGCGAAATCCCAAAATATACATGCATTCGTCCATTAATTATTCGCGATGTCCGCAAATAATTTTCTGATTAAGTCCGTCACCATTTCTCAAGCCCCAGCAATTTTTTTCCGAGAGGTGAGAGTTCTGCCACAGGATTCTTTTTCTCTCTTTCCAGTGGATCGCCGGGAAAAGCAAACCCCTTCATGGCTTCCCTGCTTTTCCAACTGTTGATACGCCACTGCACCAACTCCTCATTATCCTCCTGCGCCGGCATCATGGCAATATATTGCGCGATTCGCACTTTGTCTTTGCTGGTATTGGCCCGGATGCCATGTGGTTCCAGGCTGTTGAAGATGAGCAGGTCACCAGCTTCCAGTTTTACTTTCTCCAATTGAAATCCGGTTGTATCCGGTTTATAATGATCCCTGTCTTCCGGCTGTGTTAACTTCCATGTTTCGTAGGTTCTGTATAGTTCAGGTATACATTGAAAACCGCCCATGTTCTCATCCGTCTGATGAGCCAGGGCCAGTACGCCCTGAACGTTCTGCGGTTTGGTGTCCGGATCATAGTCCCAGTGAATAAATCCCTTGTATTCAAACCCGGGTCTCAATGGAAAATTGAGGTTTGCCCGGTCGATGGTCACCCAGAGTTTTTCTGTTCCCCAGATATCCGCAAATGCCTGGTGTACTTTCGGAAACTGTCGGTTGTCCCACATGTATTGGTGATTATACATCTCAACCATACCGGTATTGTTTAATTCTTTCATTTCCATTTTCACATTGGGTCT
>DATCAO010000386.1:0-2685 GCA_036512575.1 Puia sp. | reverse complement strand
ATTAAAACGGATACCGGACGAATCGTAGATCTGGATTCGGCACAGGCCTGCATAAACCGGTTTAGCGCCCTGATGACGGCGCACGGATTTGCAAAAAAAGCAGGACTGCCGATTAATATCATCTTAACGCAAACCAGCCAGATTACCACCGGGGAAACTTTCGACGGAAAAGGCCTGCTGGACTGGCTTAACTTTACGGCCACCCAATATGCAGCTGCCGGCAAAACCCTGATGATCAAAATACAGATGGGTGTTTATGATATGAACTATCTGAATACCTATCAGCCCGATCCTGCCAAAAAAACGGCAAGCAATAACCGCATTGCCATTTTTATTATCCCCTACGATGGTAAGTCCGGCATCACCGTTAAAGGACTCGCACAACCGATGGGCAGTGGCGGCACCAGTGGCGGAACCGGCTATGACCTGGGGGGCATTCAACCATAACTGATGCATATTGCCTGGTTCGAGTATTTTCAAATCATTTCCCTTGGCGTGGCCATCTATTGCCACAGGGGTTTGAAAGCTTGTTCACTGGGCGCATTTATTCCCCTGCTGATTATAGTAAACGTTACAGAACTGGTGGGTACGAATTCTCATGCCTTCGGATGGACCAGCAATTATATCGTGTATAACCTATACCTCCTGGTATCCACACCCTTCTTTTTCTATTTAGCCGGTAAAATGCTATTTTTATCCAAAAGGGAGTCCGTTATTTTTTTTACGGTCTGTTTTTTATGCCTGCTGCTTATTGTCATAAATTTTTTATATATCCAGGGAGAAAGTCTGTTTAATACCTATTCATTGGGACTCTTCGACATTCTAATGGTTATTTTCTCCGGTCTCTGTCTTGTACGCCTTACCGTATTTGATCAGGAAGAAATGAATTTTATGAAAGAACCGTATTTCTGGATTAATTCCCTGAACCTGATGTTTGGACTGATTACTCTGGTTTTACTTGGTCTTCAGTCCTATATTCTGGTCAATCATGTAGAGATTGCGAATAAACCTCTGTATGCCGCGATTTTACCACCGTTAAATGCCATTGTCTATGCGGGTTACAGTTATGCTTTTATCTTATGCAGGACGCAAAAGGCCAGGTAGTTTTTACCATCATAGCGGTAGTTGTTATTCTGCTATTCCTGGGCGTTTTGTTCCTGGTGATGTTATTTTACTATAATAATAAAAAAGGCCAGATGTCGAAAGAAAAACAACTCATGCGCGCAACTTTCGACGAACAGCTGCTGGAATCCAAACTGGAAATCCAGGAACAAACCTTCGACATGATCAGCCAGGAAATACATGATAATGTGGGACAGATATTAAGCCTGGCCAAAGTGCAACTGGGCATCCTGGAACAAAAACAGGTTGTAGAAGGAGATTTGCTGGGCAATGTGAAGGAAAGCATCAGCCAGGCGATGACCGAATTACGGGATATTGCCAAAAGCCTCAGCAGCGACCGGATTCAACAGCTGAGCCTGAAAGACAGCATCAACCAGGAAATCCGCCGGATCAACCGGAGCGGGTTCATCAAAGTGGTATCGGATGTGCAGGGTACAGAGAAAAATATTCCGGACCAGCACAAAATGATCGCCTTCCGGATCGTGCAGGAAGGATTACAGAACATTATTAAACATGCCGGCGCCTCCGACGTCCAGGTTTCTATAGATTACCGGGAAGACGGTGTGTATATTACACTCGCTGATAATGGTGTTGGTTTTGATCCCGAAGCCGAATTGAAAAAAAAGGATGGTCTGGGTCTGCAGAATATCCTGCGCAGGGCAGCACTGGTTGGTGGCCGTGCAGAAATTATCAGCAGACCGGGTGAAGGAACCAAACTACAAATCCAAATGGCCTATGCCAGAGAATAAACCTGGTGAAAGAACCTCACTACAAATTCAAATGGCCGATGCCTGATATAAAAATTGCCCTGGTAGATGATCATACCATGTTCCGCAAAGGACTTGCAGTACTTATTGGTCTGTTTTCGGGGTATAAGGTTTTGATGGATGTAGCCAACGGCCGGGAATTCATCGACAAGCTGGATCCAAATCAACTGCCTGATATTGTATTACTGGATATTCACATGCCGGTAATGGATGGTTATGCCACAGCTGCCTGGCTGCATGCGAACCATCCGGGCATCCGGGTGCTTGCCCTGAGTACCATGGATTCCGATACCACCATCATCAAAATGATTCAGCAGGGCGCCCGGGGATATATTCTCAAAGATGCCGAACCCAAAGAACTCCAGGTGGCATTCGAGGAAATTCTCGCCAAGGGATATTACTATAATGAAATGCTCACCCGAAAAGTGATCCAGTCCATTCATCACGGTGTCTCCGATTCCTCCCTTTTCCCAAAAATCACAGACCGCGAAATGGATTTTCTCAAACATGCCTGCAGCGAGAAAAATTACCAGCAGATCGCCGACGAAATGTTTGTCAGCGAACGTACGGTGGACGGCTACCGGGAATCCCTCTTTAAGAAATTTAATGTCAGCAATCGCGTTGGTCTCGTATTGTACGCCATCAAAAATCAATTGGTGCAATTGTAAGCTTAACGCTTAAAGCCTAAAGCTTAAGGCGTAAGGCTTAAAGCTCAAGGCCAAACAAATGGACAGTCCTTCCGTTAACCGTCAACCGTCAACCGTCAACCGTCAACCATCAACCATCAACCATCAAC
>DATCAO010000385.1:0-4783 GCA_036512575.1 Puia sp. | reverse complement strand
CTTTCACTTCTTCCAGTTGCATCGTATGCCTTTTGCTGTGGGAAACCATAAAGAGAATAACCTGGTAGTCATCAACTATGCCTACTCCCGGAAATGTAACAAAATGATCCCTGAGATCGGCCCCGGTGGTCTTAACAAATTCTATATTCCGGTTCCTTCTTGCGACAAATGAATCCAGTGATGCCTGGAAAGAACTAAAGGTGCCTACTGGTTTCAACATTTCCGGTGCCTGGAATTTCCGGCTCCTGTCTGTCAAAAAATGTATGATCTGCTGATCTGTGTATTTTACAGAATCTCTTTTCGAAGGGTCGGCTGGAGATTTAAGTCCCTGCTGGTAAGCCAGGGTCAGGGCTGCTTCAGCCAGTGCAATATGTTCCATACACTGCGCTACGCTCCATCGGGTGGAATCCGCTTTGAAGTTGAGTTGTGCTTTTGACAGTCCTTTTACGTCCATAAGAAGCGTATCCCGGGTTGTAACCATAAATTGAATGGCAAACTCCCTTTCCTGCGGGCTAAGGGTTTTATCCTGGGGTTTTAAACCAAATAAAACAACGACAGCAAAGAAGAGAAGACATTTTTTCATAACAATAAGTTTTACGAAAGTTATGTTCTTTCAAGTAGAAAAAATGGAAAAGGCTTAATTTGACAGCATGAAAATCAGGGAAATCATTCAGCACATGGAATCTTATGCACCGCTGGAATTCCAGGAAGAATATGATAATAGTGGACTTATTTCGGGAGATTCAAATTTGGAATGCACAGGTATTTTGGTGAGCCTCGACTGCACTGAAGATGTGGTTCGTGAAGCAGTACAAAGAAAATGTAATCTGATCCTGTCCCACCATCCCCTGATTTTCCGCCCCATAAAGCAATTAACTTCCGCAAATGGAACCACCAAAACGCTGGTTGCAGCCATTAAGGCCGACGTAGCGATTTATTCCATCCATACCAATCTGGACAATATACTTACCGGCGTCAATTCAGTTATCGCGGACAAACTGGGCCTCCGGAACCGCCGGATTCTGCTTCCCTGGAAGGATTTGCAAACCATAGGGTCAGGTTTGGTCGGAGACCTGGAGAACATGCTTTCGGAAAAACAGATCCTGGAACTGCTTAAAAAGGCGTTTGGGACGCCCGTCATCCGCCACAGTCCTTTAACGGGGAATCCGGTTTCCAGGGTAGCCGTTTGTGGGGGATCAGGTAGTTTTTTGATTCCCAATGCTTTACAAGAGGGTGCCGGTTTTTTCATCAGTGCGGATATCAAATACCATGAGTTTTTTGAATCGCGTGGAAAACTGGTGATTGCCGATATCGGCCACTTTGAAAGTGAACAATTTACAGTGGATCTTCTGCATTCGGTTATCCTCAAAAAATATCCTAACTTTGCCGTCCTTAAATCGGGCACGGTTACAAACCCGGTCAATTATTATATCTAAACTATGGCCAACGTCAAAGAATTTTCAGTAGAAGAAAAATTAGCCTCTCTGATCAGTCTTCAGAAGATCGAATCCAAATTAGACGAATATAAAATATTGAAGGGTGAGCTTCCGATGGAAGTGAGTGATCTCGAAGATGAAATCCAGGGTTTGAATTCGCGCCAGACACGCATTGAGGAAGAGATCAATGGCATTCAGGAATTCATCTCCCTGAAAAAACAGGCGATGAAGGATTCTGAAGAGTTGATCAAAAAGTACGAAAAACAAAGCGAGAACGTTAAGAACAGCCGTGAATTCGAAGCCATAAATAAAGAAATTGAAATGCAGCAGCTGGAAGTTAAACTTTCAGAGAAACATATCAAGGATGCCCAGGAAGAAGTGGCGGAAAAAGTGCTCTTGCTGGATAAGGCAAAAAAAGCCCTGTCTACCAAGGATTCAGTTTTGAAAAACAAAAAAGAAGAACTCGATAAAATTATCGCCCTGACGGAAAAAGAAGAACGTCATTTCTCCAAACTTTCTGCAGATGCCCGCGAAAAAATTGAACCCCGCCTTTTACACTCATACGACCGTATACGCACCAATTACCGTAACGGATTAGCCGTGGTTCCGGTAGTCCGGGATGCCTGCGGAGGTTGTTTCAATGCAATACCCCCCCAACGTCAGAGTGAAATTCGCCAACACAAAAAAATCATTGTTTGCGAGAATTGTGGTCGCATCCTGGTCGACAACGATCTCAATGACGGCGTTGATGTGAAATAAGATTTCACCGGATGCATGGGTCGATTAACTTGCATCATGATCCGGATGGCTCATTCCGTATGTATTATTTCTTTTTTGTTTTTTTCCTTCTGGAGCATGCCCTCCGGAGCGGCACAGATTCCCTACCGGTTTGATTTCAATGCGGAATGTCGTAAGGCGTATGAAGAAATCATCAAGCTGCGCCTGAGCAGCGGAAAACGGATCCTTGATTCGGAGAGAAAATCAGATCCGGGAAATCTCATTCCCTATTTTCTGGAAAATTACATCGATTTTTTTACCTTATATTTTAACGAAGACCCGGCAGAATACCGGCGCAGAAAACCGTCCATTGATCAGCGCCTGGCCATTATGAAAAAGGGCGACCCGTCTTCTCCTTTTTATCTCTTTACGCGTTCTGTCATCTATTTTCAGTGGGCAGCAGTTGAAATTAAGTTTGGCGACCGCTGGGACGCCGCCTGGTCTTTCCGGCGTTCATTCCTAATAGGGAAAGAAAACCTGGATAAATTTCCGGACTTTCAACCGGGACGGATGCTGCAGGGATCTATGCAGGTGGCAGCCGGCACAATCCCGCCGGGATATCAGTGGCTGAGCAAACTGTTGGGTATTCAGGGAACTATTGAAGCAGGGATGAAAAATCTGGAGGAAGCCCTGAACAGCAATGATCCCTATGCCGGGATTTTTCACAACGAAGCATCTTTTTATTTCCTTTACCTGAAATTCTACATCCTTAACCAGCGGGACGAAGTATTCAAATACATCCATCGCCAAAACTGGGACCTCCGAAATAATTATCTTTTTGCTTATCTCGTAGCCAACCTTTCACTCAATAACCAGAATGCATCGGTTACAGAAGAAGTCATTTCGCATTTGAACCCCGATCCGGGTTACCTGGACATGCCTCTTTGGGATATGCAACTGGGATACGCGCAGGCTGACCGGATCAATCCTGAAGCCATAGCTGATCTGCAACGATATATTGACCGGTTTAAGGGGAATTTCTATGTTAAAGACGTATTGCAGAAGATCAGCTGGATGTACTATCTGCAGGGAGAGACCGATAAGGCAAAGGCTGCCAGGGCACGTTTACTGGTTTCCGGTAACACAGACACTGATGCAGATAAACAGGCCCAGAAAGAAGCAGAATCAGGAAGGTGGCCAAATGAGGTCTTGCTAAGGGCGCGCTTACTGGATGATGGTGGTTATTATAGCCAGGCGCTCCAGGCATTGGCGGGAAGGAAGGCTTCATCTTTCCCGGACGCTGCGGACAGGCTGGAATTTGAATACCGGACGGGAAGGATTTACGACGACCTGGGGAGGGAAGCGGAAGCCATGTCAGCTTACCAGGAAACGTTGAGATTGGGAGAAAGCCGGCATGAATATTACGGTGCCCGTGCGGCACTTCAGCTGGGCTTCATTTATGAAAAAAGGGGAGATAAAAAAAATGCCCTGATTTATTTTAAAATGGTGCTGGCCATGCGTGCTCATGATTATAAAAACGCCCTGGATCAAAAAGCAAAAGCTGGTGTGGAACGCTGCACGGAAAGTTAGAATTTTCGTTATATTTCAGATAAGAAATTGATATGCTCCTTCATTTACATATACAAAACTATGCGATCATCGAAGAGATCGCCATCGATTTTTCTGAGGGCCTGCAGGTCATCACCGGAGAAACCGGCGCGGGTAAATCGATTATTGCAGGTGCTTTGTCACTGGTCCTCGGCGAAAGGGCAGACAGCGCGATCCTCAAACATCGCGATCGGAAAGCAATTGTGGAAGCGGGTTTCCGGGTAAACCATCTGGCCGATGTGGAGAAATTTCTAACTGAAGAAGAACTGGACCGTGATCAGGACCTCACCCTGCGACGTGAAATCAGCCCCAACGGAAAATCCAGGGCTTTTGTAAACGATACACCTGTCAACCTGGAACAATTACGGAGGCTTTGCAGCCTGCTTGTTGACCTTCACCAGCAGTTCGATATGCAGTCAGTCGGGGACGCCGGATTCCAACTGGAGGTTGTCGATGCCTTGGCTGTAAATGCATCTTTACTCGGCCAGTACCATTTGCTGTTTAAGCAGTTGCAGTTTAGCCGGCGGCAGCTGGAAGAATTAAAATTAAAACAGGCTATGGCCAACAAGGAACATGATTATCAACTCTTCCTGTTTAACGAACTGGAACAAACCACGTTAAGAGAAAATGAAATCGAAGAGGCTGAAATCCTGTTAAAGAAACAAAACCACGCGGAAGCGATAAAATCTGTTCTGCATGCTATCCATTTTAGTCTGGAGCAATCGGAACAGCCACTGGTACAGCAACTCCGGTCACTCTCCCATCAGTTGGAGCCTTACCGCAACTATCATGAAAAGTTTCCCGAAATCCTGCAACGCCTCAGTTCGGTCCATATCGAAGTGCAGGATATCGCCGGTGAAATTGAATCCATAAACGACGGGCTGCGGTTCGATGCCGCACATTTAGATCAATTGAATGAACGCATACATCTCGGATATAAACTGTTTAAGAAACATCAGGTGACCACAACCGAAGGCCTGATCAGGATTCGGGAAGAACTCAGGGAAAAATTATCATCAGCG
>DATCAO010000384.1:0-2732 GCA_036512575.1 Puia sp. | reverse complement strand
CAAGTCTTTGATATATGGCCTCGCTCGGTTGTATCGAAATGAATCCCTGGTCAAGTACGGTGGACAGGATTACTCTGATTGGTGTGTCATTGATTTTGATCCGGACACAAACCCTTTTAATCAGGTGATCGAAGCGGCGGTTGTCACGCACCGGAATTTACTGAGTGCGGGAATAGACTCTTATTGCAAGACCTCAGGTTCCACAGGAATACATATTTACATTCCTTAGGCGACAAATATACTTATGAGGAATCAAAAATATTTGCACTGGCCATTGTTAGAAAAGTGCATGAACAAATTCCCCGTTTTACGAGTATTGAAAGACCAGTTATCAAAAGAAAGGGGAAAATTTATTTAGACTTCCTGCAAAACCGGCCCCAGGCTACGCTTGCCGCCCCATATTCCATTCGACCAAAACCTGCAGCTACAGTATCCGCACCTCTTCATTGGGAGGAATTGAAAAAAGGATTAAAACTGAAGCAGTTTACGATGGTCAATATGCCGGACAGGATATCCAGCGTAGGAGATATTTTCAAACCGGTACTGGGCAAGGGAATCGATTTAAAAAAAGCATTGAAGGCACTGGACAGCAATTAGAAATATAGTTGCTCCTATATTTCTAACGGCATGTGGGTTGCAAGACTCATTACCGGTATCTCCGGAAGGCTGCTGCTTGCGATGGGACTAATGGGTTTTGGTAAAATGAATCCCCGCCATGGTCCGGGTATACAAAAACATCTCTCCCAAATTCCGGTAAATCTTCAAAGAACCCACAGATAGAAATCACAGGATTTGTAACTTCAAATCAGCATGAAAAAATTGGTTGTTCTCTCGGGGGCGGGTATCAGTGCAGAAAGCGGGCTAAAAACTTTCCGCGACAGCGACGGATTGTGGGAGGGTTATGATATAAACGAAGTGGCCACGCCCGGCGGATGGCGAAGGGACCCTGCGCTGGTGCTCGATTTTTATAATATGCGCCGAAGGAACGTAAGGGACGCGATTCCAAATTCGGCCCACCTGGTTCTGGCAGGTCTGGAAAAATCCTTTAACGTGCAGATCATCACCCAGAACATCGACGATCTGCACGAACGTGCGGGATCAACGAAAGTATTACACCTGCATGGAGAAATATTTAAAATGCGCAGTGAGCTGGATGAATCACCTGTTTATTCTATTCAGGATGACATCCGCCTTGGCGATAAAGCGCCAGATGGCGGTCAGTTCAGACCACATATTGTTTGGTTTGAAGAACCCGTTCCGCTTATAGCCGAAGCCGGGAGGCTGGTGCGTGAAGCAGACATTTTTCTGATCATTGGGACTTCTCTGGCTGTTTATCCAGCCGCCGGACTGATTGATTTGGCAAATCCACGGATTCCGAAATTCATAGTGGATAAAAACATTCCTTTAACCCGGGGCATACGAAATCTGAATTGCATTCAAAAAAAAGCTACGGAAGGGATGCAGGATCTGATAAGTCAGCTGGCAGCCTGTCAGTGAGTTCTTGAGCCATAATCTTATATTTGCTCTTTCTAGAAATCAATAAAAACATTTTCCATGAACAAAGCAGAACTTATTGCAAAATTAGCCGACGACACGGGCATCACAAAAACACAGGCAGGAGCAGCCCTGGATTCTTTTACAGAAGCCGTTGCAAAAACACTAAAAAAAGGAGACAAAGTTACGCTGGTGGGTTTCGGAACTTTTTCTGTATCCAAACGCGCCGCGCGTAATGGACGTAATCCGCAAACCGGAGCCACTATCAAGATCAAAGCGAAAAAAGTTGCCAAATTCAAAGCAGGCAAAGAACTTGCCAGCCGCGTGTAAAAACATTTTTATAAAAGCATAAAGGGCCGTTTGTACGGCCCTTTTTTTATTCCCGAATTCATTTCTATAAAAGATCTCAACTGCTGCGCCATACTCTGTAACAACCAAAGCACTTTAGTCATCACTCAGACTTTCTTCAGGAGCTATGAATTCCACACGGTAAATGCGCATGAGTAAAATAAAAATGGAAATGAGCAGGGGGCCGAAGATGAGCCCGATAAATCCAAAAAGGGGAACACCCACAAAAACGCCAAACAAGGTAATTAGCGGATGCACATTCCCGATCCGGCGCTGGAGCCACAATCGAAAAACATTATCCATAGTTACAATAACACCAAGTCCGTAAACAAGAATAATAACCCCCTTAGTCGTTTCCCCACTGGCAAATTGAATGAGGGCCAACGGAACGTAGGTGAGCGCGGATCCTACGAGGGGTAAAATAGAAGTGAAAGCGGTCAGGGCAAACCATAACAACGGCTCCTGTATGCCCAATATCAGGTACAAAATCAACCCGGCGACGCCCTGCAGCAAGGCAATCAATGGAATTCCGACAGCATTGGAAATGACCATCCGGTTTACCTGGCGACGAACCATATTCAGATTGTCTTTGCGTAATGGTAAGGCGTCTTCAATCCAGTCTTCCAACCGGTTGCTGTTGGTCAGCATAAAATATAACAGGAAATACATAACTACCAGGGCCACCAGGGAATTGACAGTTGCTCCAAGAATCAGCGGCAGTTGCTGAAGAGCCATCCCGCTAAGATTCCTGATGGTTTCTTCATTAAGGAAATGATAACCGAGTCGGAATTCCAAATTTTTCAGAAATCCGATGAGTGAACCGGTAAGCTCTGTAGCATGACTGATCACGTATCCGACTTTTGTACTGACTGCATTTACATAAATAAAAA
>DATCAO010000383.1:0-2450 GCA_036512575.1 Puia sp. | reverse complement strand
TCGGTCTCGCCAATATCGATGATCTGGAAAAACGCATCAACTCGGCAATCACAGATCACCTCATATATACCAGGACCAATATCACGCGCAGCCGGCTCGACTCGATCCGTGCAGCTTCTGATATCGGCGAACTGAAAACTTTTTCTGATGAAGGAAAAAAATCAGAAGCTTCCAGCCAGGGACTCTCTTATGCCGTCGGTTATGTATGCGGTTTCCTGATTTACCTACTCACCTTTATATATGGTGCCATGGTCATGCGCGGTGTATCCGAAGAAAAGACCAGCCGAGTGGCCGAAGTGATCGTCAGTTCCGTAAAACCCTTTCCCCTGATGCTTGGAAAAATTATCGGCATCGGCGCCGTCGGTCTCACTCAGTTCTTTTTGTGGATCGGTTTGTTTGCGGTGCTTGTCCTGGTCGCACAAACATTCATACCGCACGATACGCTGATGGAAATGCAAAAAATTCAACAGGCCAATGCCATGGGCAATGGCCAGTCTGCGCAGGCCAGTGAAGCCGCGCGGACCATTTTATCTATGCAACAATCCATCCAGCATACCAACTGGCTGCTCATCATCGGGTGTTTCGTTTATTATTTTATCGGTGGTTATTTATTCTATGCCTCTTTGTTTGCCGCGATAGGCTCTGTAGTGAACGAAGACCCGCAGGAAGCACAATCACTTTTACTGCCCATCAGCATGCCCATTATTTTTTCTTTCATTATTATGTCTGTCGCCATTCAGGATCCGGGTGGGTTACTCGCGGTCTGGAGCAGTATGATACCTTTCAGTTCGCCCATCGTGATGATGGCGCGAATTCCCTATGGGGTACCAACCACGGTTCCCTACTGGCAACTTTTGTTAAGTATGGCATTACTCGCCGGCGGATTCTTATTTACAACCTGGATGGCGGGAAGAATTTACCGGACAGGTATCCTGCTCTACGGGAAAAAACCCAGCTGGAAGACGATGTGGAGGTGGGCTTTTATGAAGGCTTAAAGCGTAAGGCTAACGGCATAAGGCTAAAGGCATAATGAATAATTCAATAAGTTTTTTTATTAAATCTTTTCATTCGAAGGGTTTGCTGTCTTTGAAATAGCAAAAAGCCTTACGCCTTATGCTTTAAGCCTTACGCCTTGCGCTTTGAGTCTAATAAGTAAGTTTAACTGGCGGCGTACTCAAAGACGCACTGGAGAAATAATAAACCCTTTTATGGGAAAGCGGAAGTATGGCTTCAGTTTGGGTTCCACGGGCGATCGTAATCCCGATGAATGCGTGGGGAGAAAATGCACGCAGGTCATTTTGGGTTAAATAATAATTGCCATTATCCGGGACAGTCAGGTTCACGGTGGCAATTTTATCAGGAAGGGTGGAATCGGCCTTTTGACTCAAACTGCTGTAATAAAAAAGCTGGATCAGCACATGTCCCCAGGTGTTGGCTTCGTCAGGCGCCCACTGCAGTTGCAATCCTTTGCCAATCGAAAGGGTATCAGGAAAACCGTCAATCAAACCGGTAAGTTGCTTGGGAACATAAATGGAGCTGGTAACGGTATCCAAATCATCCTGACCACGGATGGTAATTAAGGCCTGGGTTCCGAACATTGGCAGGTTCTTGCCGGCATCCCCCGATGCAAAATCGTAATTGTATGTAAAATCACTACCGGGCTGAATGAGGAAGTTGTTGACAGTCAAAGCCCGGACAACAGTGATCTTGTGGTCATCACTGTCAATGAATGCAGCGCTGACGCCCACGTGCAGCTCTTCGCTGTCGCTGCTGTTCAACACCTGATTCGCATTGATCAAAACATAATTGTAAACCGCGCTGTTCTGCGTACCGAACCAGATGAAGTTATTAACCGGATTTGTCGCTTCTTTATGGCAGGAAATTAAACAACCTGCACTCATAAGGAGCAGCAAACGTTTTTGCATGCCTATGGCTTGTAGTTGTCTCATAAATATAGCTTTTTATAAAGATTTAAAAAAAACAAACTATGCACCCTTCTTACCTTTAATCCACATGGAATTCACCAACCCGGTCACCCAATTATTCGGGATCCGTTATCCCATCATCCAGGCAGGTATGGTCTGGGCCAGTGGCTGGCGCCTGGCGTCTGCGGTCAGCAATGCCGGGGGGCTCGGTCTTATCGGAAGTGGCAGCATGTATCCCGAAACGCTGCGCGAACACATTCAAAAATGCCGGTCAGCAACATCAGCTCCTTTCGGTGTTAATATCCCGCTGATCTACCCCGACGTCCAAAAACATATCGATATCGTGATGGAGGAGGGGGTTTCCATTGTTTTTACGTCGGCCGGTAACCCAAAGACCTGGACCGGCGTCTTAAAAGAAAAGGGAATCAAAGTGGTACATGTTGTCAGCAGCAGCCGATTTGCCCGGAAAGTCGAAGACGCCGGATGTGATGCCGTCGTAGCGGAAGGATTTGAAGCTGGAGGCCA
>DATCAO010000382.1:0-2620 GCA_036512575.1 Puia sp. | reverse complement strand
CCATATTAAAACTCTCGGACCTGTCAAAGGGATTTGCGCGACCCAAAGACATCAGGTTATCGAAATCGATTCCTAATTCATTTTTGGAATACTCTCCAAAATATCGCCACATCAGCGATGGACTGAAATGATCAAATCCGGCAGCCACGGCAGTATGGGTAGTAAATAAATTTCCCGCGCGGGTAACGGCCAGTGCGGCGTCAAATGAAATGCCGGACTCCTTCATAAAACTGCATGCCCGTTCCAATATCAAAAAAGCAGCATGGCCCTCATTCATATGACAGACTTCCGGATGAATGTCCAATGCTGAAAGCAATTTCCACCCCCCCATGCCCAAAAGAATTTCCTGTTTGATGCGCATTTCCGGCCCGCCGCCATAGAGTTCACTGGTTATTTCGCGATGCTCCGGCAAATTCACTACGTCGTTACTGTCGAGAAGATACAATTTTACCCTTCCTACCTGCACCTGCCAGGTACGAAGCCAAACGGTATAACCAGCCAGGGATATTTTTAATCGCAACCACTCGCCGTTTGGTAAACGTACCGGAGTAACGGGAAGCTGTC
The DNA here is from genome assembly GCA_036512575.1 of Puia sp. Taxonomy (GTDB): domain Bacteria; phylum Bacteroidota; class Bacteroidia; order Chitinophagales; family Chitinophagaceae; genus Puia. Next base: position 2,056 of record DATCAO010000382.1, on the reverse strand, counting down.
CGGGATCCGTATATGGAAAAGTTGCCTGTTGATTACCCTCTTTATCCAATTTCTGCCGAAAATATCCCTGCTGATAAAGCAGGCTTATGGCCACAACGGGCACACCCAGATCACTAGCAGATTTCAATTGATCTCCGGCTACATTGCCGAGGCCGCCCACATAAATGGGAAGCGCTTCACTTAACATAAACTCCATACTGAAATAGGCAACACAGGAAAGTGATGTGTCCGGATGGTTCTGTTGAAACCATGCCGGACTTTCGTTTAGCTGATTTCTCCACGTTACCAGTTCATGCATTCTCCCCCTGAATCCCTCATCGGCCAATTGCTCTTCCAACCGGTCGCGTGATACTGTTTGCAGTATTACCCATGGATTAAGTGTAATTTCCCAAAGCTCCGGATCCAGCTGCCGCCACAATTCATCCGCGGCATGGTTCCATGACCAGCGCAAATCAAGTGCAAGTTCTTTAAGCGTCTCCATGACTTCCCGATGAGGGGTCAGCAAGCCGGATAATGGATGGTTATTAAAGTTTTCCTTATTCATAAAATAATTTTATCGTTTTGAGCCGCCTTTCAGGGCTTCGAAACCTGACACCACATCAAACAATTCTTCATCAATGGAACTCTGTCGTAAGCGGTGGTATTTCTTATTCAGATCGTCCAGTAAGTCTCCTATGTTTTTTTCAGCTCTTTGCATGGCTTCCAAACGGCTGGCATTCTCACTGGCCAGTGATTCCGCACAGGCTTTGAATAATGATGTAAAAAGATACCCGCTGATCAGCGCCAGTAAAGTGGGTCTTGCAGCTCCTGCAATTTGAGGTGGTCGTTTGGTCGGCCATTGAAGTTCCTGTAAAGAATCCTTCCATTTTTCATCCAGGGGCAAAAAACGCTGCATCACATGCTGGTATCCTGATGCGGGTTTCGGCTGATTATGGAAAATATAAAATTCGTCGATGCGCTTTGAAACCTGGCTATCCTGACTTTTAGTCAGAATCCGCTGTACCAGCGGGGTGATTTCGTCAACAGCGTTAGGAACAGGATAATGGGTTTTTGTATTCAATCCCATATCAGATAGTAACAACTCTACCCGTTCACCGATGGCCCAGATTTCTTTTTTACCCGGCAATGCATTGAGCGAAGTGGACACAAAATCTGCCATCGAATCGTTGAACTGCCCGACCAGACCCTGGTCTGACCCAAAAACGATTGCACAGATAATTTTATCCTGTTTGGTTTTATTCCTTTTTTTTATTTCTTTCTGATCACTGATTGCATCAATTTTTTCAGCCCGGAAATACGCGATGATACCCAGAGCCACTGTATGATAATAATCGCCAAGTGAACTTACTGCGGTTTGGTACTGCACAATGTTGGAGGATGCCATAGCCTTCATAGCACTCACAACAGATTTGAGGTCTTTGGCCCCTTCCGTTTTGTTGCGTATGCTTTCTAAAGTGTCCATTATTTTTTATTTTGATCGGGCACGGGTGTGGGCTTATCCTGGAAAGGGGCAAGTATATTGCCTGATATCTTTAAAATATTTTCTTTATCGGTGTCGCTTAATGTTTTGTCTGAAAATAATCCTTTCAGAATTTCAGGTGGAAATTCACTGCTGTTCTTAAGCAGTGCGGCTTCCGCCTCCTGAATTTTAGCGACCGGTATATGATCAAACTGTCCGCCAGTTAATGAAAGAAGCAGTACGATCTGTTCGGGTACGGACAGGTGCTGAAGTTCCGGTTGTTTGAGGCATTCCCTGATACGCTTTCCATGTTCGATGATCTTTGTAGTGTTTTCATCAAGTCGGGTTCCAAAGCGTGCAAAGCTTTCCAATTCTTCAAACTGTGAATATTCCAGTTTAAGGCTGGCTATAGAACGGTAAGATGGCAATTGGGCTGCACCGCCTACACGGGAAACGGATTTGCCGATATCCACTGCCGGCAAGATTCCCAACTCAAATAATTTAGGAGACAGGTATATCTGCCCGTCAGTTATGGAAATCAGGTTAGTAGGAATATAGGCTGAAATATTCTGGGATTCCGTTTCAATGATCGGCAAA
>DATCAO010000381.1:0-2140 GCA_036512575.1 Puia sp. | reverse complement strand
TTGAACATTCTTTCCAAAAAAGGGTGCCTCGATGGCGAAGTCGTCTGGTTTAAATTTTTGAATGAGTTCCCGTACCGTGAAATAAATAAGCTCCAGACGCTGGTAAGAATCCATCCGGACAGGCACATGCAAGGTATCCATCTCCAGGAATTTAGTCCGATGATCCTCCACACAAATTAACCCCCAGCCCATCATCAGGGTGCCTGGATCAATACCTAATATTATTTTGGGGTTCTTTTGCAGAGGGAACGCTATTTTTGATTGTGGCCTTCAACAAAAATATCAAATTAATAATCAACTATGTCGCCGGCCCCCTGATAATGTTGTTCCTTTTCTATGCGGTTGCGCGGCAATTGGCGAAACAGCCACACTGGCAGGAATCCCTGCATCAGATGCTTCAGGCAGCCCTGGGACAACAACGATGGAAGTTATACAGCATGATTGGATTGATGGGGGTGAACTGGGCTTTGGAATCGTACAAATGGCAGATCGCTTTAAAGCCTGTTCAACCGATCCGTTTTTTACGGGCATTCAAGGCCGTGCTGGCCGGAACCTGTATCGCATCATTCACTCCCAACCGGGTGGGTGAATATCTGGGTAGAATGTTGTTTGTTGATCAGGGTAATAAAATACTTTCTATTGCCCCAACCATTCTTTGCAGTATGTCTCAAATGCTGGTTACGTTAGCTGCCGGTACGCTGGGAGTATACCTTTTTTCTTCCCTGCCCTATCATTTCGACGCATCGTGGACAACACCCTCGTTTTTTAAAGCAGCTGGTGTGGTTGTAGCGGCCGGAGCAATCGGACTGGGATTGGTATATTTCAGGTTTGACCCATTGGTCAAACGGGTAAACCAATGGATCAGGAAAAATGAACGCACATTTTCGATCCCGGACAATTTTCGTTTTACTACACTTACCAGAATCCTCCTGATTTCTGTCATTCGTTACAGTGTGTTCCTCCTTCAATATTATTTGTTGTTTTCGCTTTTCGGAATTCCGCTATTCCCGCAGCAGGTATTTACGGGCGTTAGTGTCATGTTTGTATTAATGGCCATAGTTCCGACGTTAACGTTTTTAACAGATTTGGGTTTCCGATGGCTTGCCGGCATCCAGATATTTCAGGTTTATACGATGAATACGGCAGGTATTCTTGCGGTGTCCCTGGGTGTTTGGCTGATCAATTTAATAATCCCGGCATTGGTTGGGAGTTTATTAATTTTAAGGATCAAACTATTTCAGAATAAATGAAGCCGATCACCGGAATCGTATTGATAATTTGTCTTTTCATCTCATTCCCATTAAAGGCTGGTGATGATTTTTGTGGCTTGACGAATCATGCATTTCAGGCAGGTGAATCCATCACGTACAGGGTATATTATACTTTGGCCGGGGTTTATATCGCAGCGGGGGAAGCGACGTTTACCTGTAACCTGGAAAAACTTAATGATAAACCGGTCTATCATGTTACCGGAGAAGGCAAGAACTACTCTTTTATCGATAATTTTTTTCGCGTCAGGGATAAATACGAAACCTTTATTGACACGTCTAACCTGCAGCCTTTGAAATTCATCCGTAATGTAAATGAAGGGAGTTTTAAGAAATATGAGAATGTGAGCTTCAATAAAACAGCCCATACAGCCATAACCACGTCGGGGGTATTCAAAACGCCGGACTGCATACAGGATGTACTGAGCACAATGTATTACGCACGTAATATTGATTTTGACAAAATGAAACCGGACGATAAGATCCCTTTTTCCATGTTCCTCGACAACCAGGTGTATAATTTGTATATACGCTACATCGGTAAGGAGACCATCAAAACGAAATATGGTAAATTCAGGGCCATAAAAATTAAACCCCTGCTCATCAAGGGAACCATATTTGAAGGTGGAGAAAAAATGACAGTCTGGGTGAGCGATGATGCAAACCATATTCCCGTTCGCGTCGAAAGCCCTATCAGTGTAGGCAGTGTAAAAGTAGATATGATGGAATTCCGGAACAGCCGTTCACCATTGAGTTCGCTGATTAGTCGCCGTTAGATTAATTTGATTTTACATAAACCCTGCTGACATGAATAAGATACTTAAAGTGCTGGGCATCCTTGTGCTCTCCATACTCCTCATTCTTTTATTAAT
>DATCAO010000380.1:0-2659 GCA_036512575.1 Puia sp. | reverse complement strand
CTACATCATCGACGAAAAGGCCGATAAGGCAGGTCACCCCTCTATTTTCAATGGGCTCAACTTGCCCTTTTTCCGGTCTTTCTTCGTGCAAATGAAACAAAACACCCTGTATGGACAATTCGGACACGTGAATCGTGCCGTCATCATTGGAGAATCGCCTGAGCTCCACTGCTCCTAAGCCGTTTATATAAAAGTCGATGTTTTTTACGCTGCTCTTAATAAAAAGTTGTGGCGCAAAAAAGGTTTTGGTATTATCGTTTGACATGATGGGTCTTTTTAGCTGTGATCAACGGCTGCTGCCAATACTCAAATAATGCCGGATTATTTATTTTTTAATGCCTCGCAAATCTTCTTCATCTGATGCACGTGTCTCTGCGTATGGTACAAAACAAAATGGATGATTTCCAATTTTGTAATGGGGCCGAGCGGAAGACCTTCTACCAGATCATCTCCATTTGCGACAGCCGCACTCTCTTTAAACCGGCCAAATGATTTATTCAACCCCTCAATGGCAGACTGTTTTTCGTAAACCCTTTCTTCGGGCACAATAAATTCCGGTTGCGTTAGTTTTTTGGAAAAGTCCAGAAATATCTTTTTTAATTCGTCTGTCCGCTCTGAAGGATTGCGTGTTGCTGGTTTTGCATCCATCTGTAATGCCCTGGTCATCCCGTTAATGGACTTGGTAACATGCCGTAGCAATTGAGGAGCCGTCCAACTGCCTTCATATGGAATGGTGTTTACTTTGTCTTCATCAACGGCTGACATTAAATCGGTGAGTTCACCTATTGCATCAGACGTTGCCGACAGTATTTCACTTGTTTCTAAAGTTTCTGTTGCCATGTGTATCGGTATTTACTGTTTATGTACAGGTGCTGCTAACACTCAAATTTATGTAATTAGGTGTTGTACTAACGAGTAACAATTTCATCACTTCTTCAATGTTTTATATCTTTTTACGCTGTTGCCTTTCTTTACTACCAGGCTAACTGGTCAGGGAACGCGGTTAGGACTGAGCCTGAGCTATCATATTCTGAAAGCTCATGGCGCACTATAACAAATAATACTTATTCCGGAACATTTCAGACGACTAGCCAAGCCGTTTCATTTTTGCCTCGCTTTCTGTAATCCGGTTACGGAAAAGTAATTATTCGGCTGATAGGTCAGGTCTTTAAGAAATACTTTTTCGGCTGCTGCATATTTTTTCTCTTTCAAAAGGGCTTTGCCCAGATAATGCCTGGCCGGCAGCAGCCAGTCACGCGGTTCCTGGTAAACCAAGGAATCTTCTGTGGTCACTCCTTTTGAGTAGTAACCAATGGCCGTTTCCAAATGGTTTTCTTTTTCTGCAATCATACCCATCAAAATATATTTGGCAACGGTTCCCGGGGTAACCGGTGCATTAAAGGGCTCCATCACAAAGGACATATCTTTTTCAAGCAGCAGGCTGTCCATCATCGCTAATGAAGACTTTGCCTGTGCCAGATTGCCGGTGTTGGCCCATGCCATGCCCCTCGCAAATTCCTGAATCAGTCTTCCATAATGGTATTCGATTCCAACAACAGGTTCCTGAAGAATCGCGTTCCATTTTTCAAAATTGATCAGGACAAATACCGGAATCATGTAAACATATTGTGCATAGCCTCCGTTGGGTGGAACGGCAGAGAAAAGAGCAGTGTCAATGGCCTTTTGGCAATCCCGCGCATAACTGATTGCACGGGAATAGTCAGCGGTATTCAGTGAGGAAGCCGCCCTCATGTGGAGGTTGTGATATTCATATAAAAATGCGCTGTTCACCACGTCGGGGAATAATTTTTTATACCGGTAATATTCCTTTACCGCTGCTTCGTTCACTTTGATTCCCTTTTCGAATTCGCCGGTTCTGATATAGATATGCGAAGGCATATGCACCATATGGGAGAGTCCCGGCGTCAGGCTGCCCAGCCTGTCCGCGCTGGCATTGGCTTTGGAGGCGAAAGGCGAAGCTTCCATGGTATGTATATAATAATGATTGGCACCCGGATGATCGGGATATTTTTTGATCACGCTTTCCAGTACGGCCATCAATTCCGGGGTCCAGGATTTCGGCCGGCCATCATGCTCCCAGAAGTTCCAGGGATGCAGGTTCATCAGTGCATCCGCATATAGGGCGCCGATCTCTGCGTCATCGTTGTACCTTACAAAGAGCGCTTTCATTTTATCGGCGTACTCCTGGTTGAGTTTCGCTTGGGAGATGGTGGAATCGGCGGAATAGTGCGAAGCCATCGCATCGATCAATCCCTTTTCTTTCGGAGAGGCGTTGGTCAAATATTCCTTTGCATTCGAAACAGCCTCCAAAGCACCTGGCGAAGCGGCATAATGATCGTCATTGATATTGGGCCCATAGGCCAGGGCCACGGCCCAGTAGAGCATGGCAGTGGTTGAATCGAATCTGAGCGCTTTTTTGAAAGAAGGCAGCGCCTCCACAATATGAAAACCATAGTAGAGGTTGATCCCCTGGTTGAAATATAACTGGGCACTGTCGTTGTGGGTGCTGATCTTCCAGATATGTGAACCGGTTCCAGGCAAAAGAATCATTTGCCCGATTTCCTCTTCGTTTAGCGCATAGTCGGCCCAGTTAGGAGCACATCTCTGCGAGGCCAGTCTGATTTTGAGTTTTGCTTTA
>DATCAO010000379.1:0-4795 GCA_036512575.1 Puia sp. | reverse complement strand
CGCCTGCCTTACTGTTGGCTACCAGGCCATAAAGGCAGCGGTTGCAAATCCGGTGACCAGCCTACGCTCAGAGTGACTTTGTCCGCTGAAGCCTTGGCGTAAGCGGAGCCTAGCTGGCGAAGACAGTCTACGCTCAGAGTGACTTTGTCCGCTGAAGCCTTGGCGTAAGCGGAGCTTCAGTATGTATAATTCTCACCAATATAATCCAGGATGAGCTTTTTCGACAATGCTGCATCCCGAATATTTTCTACTTCTTCGCTGATTTTTGCCAGATTTTCATCATGGACTTTATTCCTGAACCAATTTGAAAAATCTTTCCGGTGCAAATGAAATTCCCAGCTGTCCACATCAATTCCTTCGGCAATATGTTTGAACATCATCAGGTTTGGTGCAACCAGATTCAGCTTGTTTTCAATGCCCGTAAAAATAAAACTGTTTGAATCCATATTTCCATGGGCATATTTCCTTTTATGCCTTTTGAGTAATTTCTGTGGCCAAAAATATTGAATCGCGATCGGTGCAGTCTTCTTTTCAATGTCCCAGACACATATTTCTGTTTCTGATACCACCGGAATCGATGGAACATCCATTCGCAGCACCTTGCAATATTGTTTGATGGGATAAGCTGTGTTACTTCCAATAACCATGATCATGCCTATTTTGGAAAGTGCCTGGACACTTAAATGGTCAGGTGATGTACTGATCAGTATAAAATTTTGAAAATCTTCCGGTAAAGGATTGGTATCAGGGCCTGCGGCTGCCGGAATCAGATGATGAGCTTCATCCAGGAGCAACCAATGGGGATGCCCCAAATCGTATCTCAATTTGGAAAATGCCATCAGAAACCTTGTAAAAAAGACCGGTCTTTCTACGAGTGGAATAGACAGGATACAAAAAACCAGATTCTGTTCAGGTTCATTTAAAAGCGGTATAAGTTCCTCGACCGGGGGAATGGAAGTTTCATTTCCAATCACCAATGCCCCCTCCAGATTCAGATAATCACCTTCCGGATCTATCAGACAAAACTGATACGATTTGCGGATCAGACTTTCTATAATAGCCAGCGTAAAAGTCGTTTTACCCCCTCCTGAAACTCCTGACAATAAGATGCCGCTCCGGTATGGACTGATAGAAAAAAGAGAACCATCTTTATGGTTCCCCAATTCGAGGCAATGTTTTGAAAGCTTTGGAGCAATTTGTTTCAGGTCGTCTTTCATTAATAAATCAATCAATTCCATAACCCCATTACCATGATCCGCTGAAGTTGTAAAGTCAGCTATACCTTTCACCGACGGCAAAGCATTTGAAACAGCCACACCACATTCGGCCATTTCCAGCATGGTTCCATCATTTTCAGCATCTCCAACAGCAACCGTATTGTGCATGGAGTAATGGAGTTTGCTCAGGAGCCCTTTAAGGCCCCTGGCTTTATTAATTCCTGAAGGAAGAATCATGACTGCTCCCTTATTAAATATGACCTGGCGCTCAAGCCCCAATTGCTTGATGACCTGCAATACCGCCATTTCATGGGGTTCCCAGGTCGCAACAATTACTTTTCCTATGGAAATTGGCCCGACGCCATGTTCTTCCAGGCTTCGGATAAAATGCGGATCCGGAGGATCCCCCAATAACTGTTCTTTGCCGCTCGCCACTTCATACAGGACTGCGCCATTTTCGGCAACAATGTGATCGAAAATCTTATAACCGGGAAAATCTGCTGTGAGGTATTTCATCTCACGACCAGTCACGAGGACCAGTAAACGGCCTGTTAATTTAAGTTGTTTGAGTTTGTCAACGGTTTGGTCACTCACCTTTCCATCCCTCGCGAGGGTTCCATCATAATCCGTGGCCAATATATAATAGCGCATCATTAAAAGTAATCAATAATCGTGCTTCGATTCTCAACCCCAATGGCAGGTATTGAGTAACGGAAATAAAAAAAGGCCGCCCGACGGCAGCCTTTTTTGAAATTGAAATATGCAGCACGCTGATAAACTGTTTATGCATGCACGGCTTCTTCTCCGACCGTTGCGTGGGCCAATTCTCTTGCGGCGCTCAATATGAATTCAGCGATCTCTTTCGGATGAGAAACCAGAGAAGCATGGCTTGAGGGAAATGAAATGGTGTTTGCATTGATTCGTTTGGCCATGAATTGTTCTGCTTCCGGAGGAACCATTCGGTCGTTCAGCGAAACCTGGTACCAGCTGGGCAGGCTTTTCCAGCCCGCATCGGTTGCTTTAGCTTCGAAGCACGCAACAGAAAGCGGTTTTTGGGTGCTGGCCATTATACGCGCTTCTTTCTTTTCCACGTCCTGACAAAAGTTGTCCGGATACATTTTCCTGTCGATCCATAAATTCCCGTATTTGTCGGGCCTGAACGCGGCAGCACCGGGAGGAGCAACGGCACTACTCGCTGATAAAGACGAGAGACTTTCCCCTTTCTAAAACAGCGTCTTTTTTTGTTACTGAAATAAAGAAACTCTCCAAAATATTTTCTTCTTTCCAATGATTGACAAATTCCATTTCTTTTTTCGGCAATTCAGGATTGGATTTTATCGTTTCTATCCCGTTGTCCGAAAGTGTAATAAAAACCAAAATTCTGTTCATCTCTTGTAAATTTTAAAGGAATTAGTGACGGTTCAGTGAACTGAATAAATCGGGGCTTTGGGCAAATGGTATTCGATCAAATCTACAGCGGTTTTAAGTCCATTTTCCGCCCTGACCTTGTCACCGGTTTGCATCGCATTACTCCTGATTTCATCATTCTGCAAATATTGTATTGCTTTGATCATTTTATCTTTATCAAGTTCCTTAAATCGAATATGCTTACCTATGTTCAGGCGCTCTAACCGTTCCCCCCATAATGGATTATCGGCAAAAATCGAACATATGATTGTTGGAACTCCCGATTCAAGGCTCAAATGAGTAGTGCCTACACCCCCGTGATGAACAAGGATACTGCATTGCGGGAAGAGCCATTGCAAATTGGCATGTTTTATAAGATACACTTTGTCACCAACTGAGCTGTTCTTGTCCTCGAATTTTGACCATCCTGCGTTAATAATGGCCCTTACGCCTGTTTCTTCACAAATTTCAGAAACCATATTTTGAATTACGGAAGGGTTAAGGACGGGCATACTTCCAAAACCGAAATATACCGGTGGGCTGCTGCCTGCCTGAATCCATTGCGCAAGTTTTTCAGAAGGTTCTTCAACAGGTTTTTTGCCGGATTCAATTTTCCAAACGCCTGTCACCGCAATGTGGTGCCCCCAGTCACGTGGTTTGGGCAAAAGACTGGGACTATAACCGAGCAAAACGGGAACTTTCAGTTTTTTAATCTGATCAAATACATTTGTCTTTGTGGGCTGCAAATTTATACTGCTACGCCATTCATTAATCTGATCCCTGGTTTCTTTACTATAAGATTTAAATACCAGTTTATACGTTAATGCATTGAGGAATCCAAAAGGTAAAGCCTTATGTGAAACTACAAAATGCGGAAATGCCTTAGTAGAGACAGAAACCGGATTAACAATGGCAATTAAAAATGGTATTTTCAATTTTTCTGACAAGGTTGTCCCATAGTTGATCATTAAAGTGCCCACTATTATCGCTTGTGAACCCTGACAGGCAGCCAGGGTGTCCCTCCGCAATTCCTGTCTGATATTATAAAATAATGAACCCAGCTCCTTAAAGAATGATTTCGTATCTCCTGCTGCCATCCACCTTAAGCCCTCTTCAGATTCAATCAATGCCTGCGTATCTCCATGCAGAGGCATATATTGAATTTGGTAACTATTAATAAGAAGCTCGAAATTTTGCGGGGCTGCTAATATCACTTCATGGTTTCTATCCATTAATCCCAAAGCCAGGGAAATATATGGCACAACGTCTCCTGCAGAGCCGTAAGTAAGAATAGTAATTTTCATACTTTTGGTTTAAGGTTGTATGATCTAAATTAATATTTTGTTCCGATTATTCAATTGTCCATACACTTATATACTGAATGGGTTTCTCTGTAGTAAGTGAATTTTTATCCAGGAACTTACAACAACTTCATCCGTTCTTCTTCGAGATCGATCAGGTAGAGCTGGTGACGAACGATTTCTTCATTCAGCGAGGGATCCTGGTTTGCCTTCATGAGAAATGCCCGTTGACTATTGAGCATTTCGAAATACATTTTCTTGGTCTTTTCACTTCGCCAGTCCTCGTCGGGCGTTTTCACTTTCTCTTCCCATTGTTGCGTAAGCTTTTGCACTTGCTGATTACCATTCCATTCACCGTCCAATTTGGTTTTGAGAAAATGATGGGTGTGTTCTTTCAATCCCTTTCTAATTTTTTCCGCAGCGATATCTTCCGGCAATAAATTGAAAGAAGCCATTTCAAACAATTTAGACCGGTTGATGATATAGGGCAGGGTGAGTCCCTGCACGAGCAAAGTGAGCAGGATCACGATGAAGGTGATAAACAAAATGAGGTTGCGATGCGGGAAATTTTGCCCGTTGGCCAGCGTCACGGGAATGGCCAGTGCGGCAGCCAGCGACACGACACCCCGCATGCCCGTCCAGCCCAGGAGAAGAGGAAGTAATAATAGTCGTTTCCTGGATCCGGTGCGGGGCATTACGCTGCGCCGGAAAATTAAGGTAGCCAGCATGGCCGAATAAGCGCTGATCATTCTGACGAGGATCAACACAAGGGTTACCAGCACACCATATCCGATGGCCGTTCGTAAGTGAATGCCTTCCGACCGGATGCCTTCCACGATTTCGGGAAGATCCAGTCCGATGATCAGAAAT
>DATCAO010000378.1:0-3722 GCA_036512575.1 Puia sp. | reverse complement strand
TTTTCTCTACAGCAGTCTTTACATATCAGCATGCGCGGTATTAATGACCTGGCAAAGCAGCTATTTATTACACCTGCCGGTTCCGGCTGATTATTATTGGTTTGTTTTTTTTGCAACGCTCTGCAGTTATAATTTTCATTTGTACCTGACGCCCGCCGCCTCTCATCACACCGCAGACCGCGCCCGCTGGTCTGCCCGGCACAAAAACACCCAACTGCTTTTTTATTTTACCGGTGTGATCGGAGCCGTGGTATTTTTCTTCAGACTGAGGCATCACTGGTTTGCACTGTTCTTCGCGACCCTGCTCACTTTTTTGTATTCCGCGCCAAAAATTCCCCTGCCCTATTTTCGTTTCCTTAAACAGGTGGCCGTGGGTAAAACCATTTTCCTCACCGCGGTTTGGACTTATGTCACAGCCATTCTTCCGGTATTCATTTCCGGAGAAAAACATTTCACGCACGAAATGAAGTGGTTTGCTGCCAGCCGGTTTTTCCTGATCTATGGTATTTGTATTCTTTTCGACTACCGAGACAGAGAGGATGACCGCGAAGAGGGATTGCGAACCCTTGTGAATTATTTTGATGAAACCGCTGTAACCCGATTATTCCGATTCGCATGTATCGCTTTTATTTTTTTCACCTGTGGTCTCCTGATTTCAGGAGTTCCGTTCCTGACCGTCGGTTTCGTTATGACTCCCGGAATCATCCTGCTGTTCCTTTTTCACACTGCGAAAAAAAGCAGTTCAGACTATCTCTTTTATTTCGTCCTGGATGGTTTAATGATGCTTTCCGGTTTACTGATGGCCATAGCATCATTTTGATTATTTTTGGCCTTAAATTTTTCACATGGCCAAAGCCAAGCGGATTCCTGCAAACAACAAATCCATTCTCCCTCCCACTTCCCTGATCTTTCTGAAAAAATACCTCAACACGCCGTCACCGGTTGGTTTTGAAAGTGAAGGACAGAAAATCTGGATCAACTATCTCAAACCTTATATAGATACATACTTTACAGATGCATATGGAACGGGAGTTGGTGTGATCAATCCGGAAGCCAAATTCCGGGTCGTTATTGAAGCCCATGCCGACGAGATCAGCTGGTTTGTCAATTATATAAACCCGGAAGGGCTGATGTACCTGAAGAGAAATGGCGGAGTGGATCACCAGGTGGCTCCCGGACAAAGGGTAATAATCCACGGCATGAAGGGTCCAGTAAAAGCGGTCTTTGGCTGGCCGGCAATTCATACCCGTCTGGGTACAGATGCCAAAGAGGTGCATCCGAAAGTTGAAAATCTTTTTCTCGATTGCGGCGCCCGGAGCCGAAAAGATGTTGAGGCGCTGGGCATTCACCCGGGTTCTGTGGTTACTTACCAGGACGGTTATGATGAATTGTCTTATGATACTTTGATTGCCCGTGCATTTGATAACCGCATCGGAGGTTTTATGATCGCTGAAGTGGCGCGGCTGCTGAAAGAAAATAAAAAGAAATTGCCATATGGATTATACATCGTAAACGCCGTTCAGGAGGAAGTGGGCCTGCGCGGTGCCGAAATGATCGCCCGCAGAATAAAACCCGATGTAGCCATTATCACCGATGTCACGCACGATACCGCCACACCCATGGTAAACAAACTGGTGGAAGGAGATATCACCTCCGGCAAAGGGCCTTCATTGGCTTTTGGACCTGCGGTGCACAACCTGCTGCTCTCCTTTGTCCGGGAAACTGCAGCAAAAAAAAATATACCTGTCCAACTCCGGGCCGTGTCCCGCAGTACAGGAACGGATACCGATTCCTTTGCCTATGCCAATGAAGGATGTCCTTCCGTTTTGATTTCCATTCCACTCCGGTATATGCATACCACTGTGGAAATGCTCAACCGTAAAGACATTGAACAAACCATACACCTGATGTACGAAACTTTGCTCGCTTTGTCGCCAAAAACCAATTTAAATTATCACCTTTAGCTCAGGTTCACCTTAAATCTGGATCATGATCCGTAACGACTGGACATTAGAAGAAATACAAAAGATATATGAAACACCATTGCTTGAACTGGTATACCAGGCAGCAACGGTTCACCGCCTGTACAACAATACCGCCGAAGTTCAGGTCTGCACCCTCTTATCAGTAAAAACCGGAGGTTGCTCGGAAGATTGTGCGTATTGTCCGCAGGCTGCCCGATATCATACTGATATCCGGGTGCATGCGCTAATGCAGACCGATGAAGTGCTCGCTTATGCAGAAAAAGCCAGACAAGCCGGGTCAACACGCTTTTGCATGGGTGCTGCCTGGCGCGAAGTGAAGGATAACCGGGACTTTGACAGGATATTGGAAATGGTCAGGGGCGTGAATGCCATGGGCATGGAAGTATGTTGTACCCTGGGTATGTTAACTGCTGCGCAGGCTGAGAAACTTGCAGGTGCGGGGCTTTACGCTTACAATCATAATCTGGATACCTCATCTGAATACTACGATGAAATTATTACTACAAGGACTTATAACGACCGGTTGAATACACTGGGGCATGTCCGCAAAGCAGGAATCAGCGTCTGCTGCGGGGGTATTATTGGTCTCGGTGAAACCCATGAAGACCGGATGAACATGTTGAAAACGCTTTCCACTTTACCGGAACATCCGGAAAGTGTACCCATCAATGCACTGGTCCGGGTCAAAGGAACACCGCTGGAAAATAATCCTAAAGTGGATATTTGGGAAATGGTGCGCATGATCGCCACAGCCAGAATCCTGATGCCCGGGAGTATGGTCCGCTTAAGCGCAGGGCGTGCAGAAATGAGTGTTCCGGAGCAGGCTTTCTGTTTTATGGCCGGAGCCAATTCTATTTTTGCAGGAGAGAAACTACTCACCACGCCCAATCCCGGTTTTGAAGCAGACCAGGCCATGTTTGACCTGCTCGGATTGAATGCGATGGAAGCGTTTAAAGATTCCAGGGTCAAGGCGGAAATAATGGTATAAAGCCCATTTTTCTCTAAGTGTTTACCATTAGCTGCTATAAAAAAGAATTCCTCCATAGACATGGAGGAACTTTTTTTAACCCTTAAAACAACCAACATGAAAATCTTTGTGGTTGTAATTATAACGTAAGGATTGTGCAATGGTTTAACGTGCAAATGTGAAAGGCATGTTAATCCTGTTTATTTTTCCACCAGCGCCAGATCAAGCACCTGTTGCATGGTCTTGACATAATGAAATTTCAATCCTTTAATAAAATTGGAGTCAATCTCCGTTACATCTTTTTCATTTTGCCAGCAGAGAATCACTTCACGAATACCCGCCCGCCTGGCAGCCAGGATTTTTTCTTTGATCCCTCCAACAGGAAGGACCTGGCCCCGAAGCGTAATTTCTCCGGTCATAGCCAGGTAAGGTTTTACTCTTTTCCCCGTTATGGCTGAAGCCAGGGAACTCATCATGGTGATGCCCGCACTGGGTCCGTCCTTTGGTGTGCCGCCCTCAGGAACATGGATATGAATGGTCTTCTTGGAAAAAACGTCGGAATCCAGATTGTACCTTTTGGCATTGGAATGCAAATAAGTTAACGCGGTTGTAGCACTCTCCTTCATAACGTTCCCAAGGTTACCGGTGAGCTTAAGGTCCCCTTTTCCGTCGCTGATGCTGGTTTCGATGAACAGGATATCTCCGCCCACATAGGTCCATGCCAGCCCTACCGCAACCCCCGGCATGTTGGCCACCTTATAGATATCGTT
>DATCAO010000377.1:0-8916 GCA_036512575.1 Puia sp. | reverse complement strand
GCTGGAATATGGGTCGGGTACATTGCCAAATACAAAAGAGAAGAAGGTGAGCAGGAAAAAGCCAACGAAATAGAGGTAGGTGTCCAGCCTGCTCAGCCTGTATTTTATTTCAAATAAAAATATTTCCCAAAACATACCATCTCGGGGTATTTTACGTGAAAATTTTTCTCCTACTTTATTATTTGGATTCATGAGATTCTACCTTCAGGTATCATTAAGCTATGTTGATATCGGCCTTGATGCCTACGTTTCTGAAATACACATCTTCAAGGTTTGGAACAGCCTGCACAAACCCATCACCCGGATCGGATTCGCTGAATATCCTGACGTGCAGGTTACCTGCTTTTAATTGTGTGGAAATGACGTCAAATTTCCCTTTATACCAATGAACTTCATTATTGGGCACGAGCCGGCTGTATACCCTTCCATTCAGATCGGAAACGGCCATGTCCGGCGTGCTGCTGTACAGAACCTCACCTTCATGGATAATCGCAAACCGGGAGCAGAGGGTGCTCACGTCCTCCACAATATGGGTGGATAATATCACAATGGTATTTTCGCCAATATGGCTGAGCAGGTTATAAAAGCGGTTTCTTTCAGCCGGATCCAGTCCTGCAGTAGGTTCGTCCACGATGATGAGTTTTGGATTTCCGACCAATGCCTGGGCGATACCAAATCGCTGTTTCATTCCTCCCGAATAAGTACCTAATTTTTTCTTTTTGTATTTTGTTAAGTTGACATTATCCAGTAAAGCATCCACCAGTTCTTTACGCTCCGAGTTATTGTCAATTCCTTTAAGGCGGGCAATATGATCAAGCATTTGTTCCCCGGATATCCGGGGATAAACGCCGAACTCCTGGGGTAGGTAACCCAATAGCTGCCGTACTTCGGTCTTCTGTTTTAATACATCAATTTTATCCAGATAAATGCTCCCTTCATCAGCATCCTGAAGAGTAGCAATGGTACGCATCAGTGAAGACTTGCCGGCGCCATTCGGACCCAATAATCCAAACATACCATTGGAAAGTGTGAGCGAGACGTTTTTTAAAGCCTGAACCCCATTAGGATAGGTTTTTGAAAGTGATTTAATTGTAAGTTCCATATCAAAGTAGTTATTGGTAAATATGAAGATGCCGAACCTGTGTTGCGATATCGTTTTTGCATTTTACCTCCATAACCTGCAGTAAAGCATATTTGGCGACATGATTCGGAGCGTTTTGTGAGATAAAAAGGCAGGGTACGAAAGTATTAAAATAGTTAAAAATCAGATACCCACGGAGGATTTCATTAATTATAGACTCGATTCAGTGACTATTCCATAGATTTTTATCGTATTAATATTAAACCCTTAGCCATTAGTGGTCTTGTTGATGTCTTTCTCAGCTCTGGTTTGGTAAGTGACTGATTAGAATTAGGTTTAAGTCTTTCTCCAAACGCTACAAACCAGTTCTATCTACAGACCACCTGCTGCAAAAAGGAATTTCAAGAAGATACACCGTAATATTTTTATTTCCTTCGTAAAAAAGCATTTCCATTTTTGTCCATCCAGTCTATAGATGGTCTGAGCAAAAGCCATTTCGACTAAGGGGTTACACTTACGGGAACGAGCAGAATTGAGACTTAGATAAATCAAATGCTTTGTTAAAACTGAAGTAAAATTATTCATATAATTGTTTTAAAAAATAACTTTAGTTCAATCGGATTGCTTCGTTGTAAATAACTTATTCTAAAATTGGATTTATGAATAACATACTCACCAAATTAATGCTCATTGGCGGATTGGTTTTTGTTACTACAAGTGTATCTGCACAAGTTAAAATCGGTTATATAAGCCTTAATGACCTGATCATCGCCATGCCGGAAGCGAAACAGGCTGACTCAGCTCTGGAAGAATTTAAGCAAGCCTTAGCTCAAAATTTCCAGGAATTCCAGAAGGAATTTGCAGATCAAAATAATCTGATCAATTCAAATGACACACTGAAGTATACCAAATCCCAATTAGCTATCAAGAAAAAAAATTTGCAGGATCTTTATCAGAAATTGACTAACTATAAAGATGAAGCTTCTTTGCAATTTCAGAAAAGACAACAGGAACTCATCGAACCCATCCAACAAAAAGCTTTAAAAGCTATACAGGATATTGCGAAAGAAAATGGGTATACCTGCATATTGGCAAAAGAGCAGGTCTATGCATTTCCCGCTGCGGATGATGTGTTAGCCATTGCAAAACGCAAGCTGGGGATTAAGTAGAAACATTTAGAGTAAATGAGCATTCCTTGATCCCCTCCCGGAAATATGTTTTCGGAAGAAGAGAAACTGTTGCTTGAGATGACGGAGGAGATCACACTTATCCATAAAGATGGTTTAAGCGATCGGTTATATGAAAAAGCAATCGAGATGTTTGGTGAAGAGAGAACGGCACAAATAATCATGACAGTTATTACGATAAATAATACAGCTAACCAGCGCGGTTACTGTTCTAAGCGCCGAAGATCCGGTTCGAATTTAACTTCAACTCTCCGACATCGAGGACGCATTGAATGAAAATTGAGACAAATTGATCAGGTATTGACAATTATTATGTCCTATTGGCTTATTAGCCAATTACTTTCTTTCGTAATTTAATCTTTCCGTTTATACTCTCAGAATTTGTAGTGCCCTGAGTTCAGCAATAAATAAATATTATCTGTCTCTTAATCTGCAGTTCGGTCAGTTCCGGAAATAATTGGATTTAGTCTTCTGCGAGGATATGTATAAATTTGCGGCCCATAAAATAAAACAGTTGGGGGATTATCCAAAAAAACCTTATTCGATTATTGTAGATGGGCATACTTATACTGTCCACGAGCAGGAAAGAAATAGGTTTTTGGTTACTCATGAAATACCATACACTCATGTGATCAGTTTCATGGTGACCGGAATATTTGTCTTATCGCATAAAAAAATATGGCATGTTGAAGGCTTGTCAAATATTAATGAAGGGCACAGGCCTGGAATATTTCATGCCATCGAGTCTGGCATAGGAGAGTCTATTGACATGTCTGGACCAATAATAAGCCGGGTTATCGGAGTAAAATAGAGTCTCCATATGAATAAGAAGCTGCAAGTGTTTTTGTGGGCTGTATTACAGTCTTCGATATTTGTTTCCATTCATGCGCAGGCAGTCCGGGCAGCAGATACAACCATTAAAACATATCTTCCTCAGGAGAATGGGCTCGATCATCGGTCTTTCCTTTACGTGGGCGAATGGGATACGCGGCATCCCGAGGCACAGAAGATATTTTTGGTTCTAAATGGTAAATTGGTTTGGGACTATTCAATACCGCTTCATCCGGCGCCCAATGCCAACCAGGAATTTGATGATATCACCATGTTGCCGAACCGGAATATTGTTTTCGCACGCATGTCGGGCGCAGGAATCGTTACGCCGGACAAAAAACTGATTTGGGAATACGTTTGTGCGCCGGGAACGGAAACACATTCCTGCTCACCGATCGGGAAAGACAGCGTGCTGATGGTACTTAATGCAAATCCTGCCAAAGTATTGATCATTAATACAAAAACGAATACAATCCTCAAAGAAATTATTATTCCGACTTCAGCCACCAATACACATGGACAGTTTCGCCATGTTCGCCTCACACCAAACGGAACCATTATGGTGGGACTGATGAAAGAAGGCAAAGTGAATGAATATGATCTGAATGGACAGGTGATTTGGTCAGTTGACGCTAAATCGCCCTGGTCAGCCATAAAATTATTGAATGGCAATATATTGATTTCCGGTGATGGAAGCGGTTATACCCGGGAAGTAGACCCTTCCGGAAAAACGGTATGGGAAATCACCCAGACCGATGTTCCGTTCAAACTGTATAATTCACAAACTGCCAACCGGCTGAAGAATGGGAACACCATTATTTGTAACTGGATCGGTGGAGATCAAAAACAGGCGGATTGGCCGGGATCTGTACAGGTGTTCGAAGTAACAAAGGAGAAAAAATTGGTGTGGGTTCTTTCAGCCTGGGAAAATCCGGACCTCGGGACATCTACCGCAATTCAAATACTTACCGATGAAGGGCTTCCCGATCCGGGAGACGTTCAGCGATGAAGAAATGTACATATCGAAAAGTATAAATAGTGATGGTTTGTAAAAATATTTTCACCCTGCCTACCGGCAAAAAAAAAATTCAGGCGCTGTTGTTTTGCCTGTTCGTCATTGGCACTGTATCCGCCCAAAACATGAATCCAAGGGAAATTATTCCACTGGACTCCGCCTGGCGGTTTTGGTTGGGAGATGATCCGTCCGCCCGGCAGCCTGGCTTTGACGATAGCAGATGGCGCAGCATAGACCTACCCCATGACTGGACCATCGAATCTCCTGTTAACCCACCTCCGGATGGTGAAAGCAACGGTGGTTATTTTTCCCATGGCATCGCCTGGTATAGGAAAAGCTTTGCATTTTCCGACACAACAAAAAAAGTTGTTGTTGAATTTGATGGTGTGTATATGAATAGTGATGTATGGATCAATGGACAATTTCTGGGACGAAAGCCCTATGGATTCAATGGATTTCGCTATGATATTACTGAATATTTAAAACGGGATGGTTCACGTAATATAATTGCGGTTCGGGTAGATGATTCGGCTGAGCCTTCTGTACGGTGGTATGCTGGTTCTGGAATTTATCGCCATGTTCATCTTATCGTAACGGGCTATGCGCATTTTCAGTTAAACGGTGGAATATATATTACTACGCCTGAAGTCACAACTCAGAAAGCTACTGTGATGGCTAATTATATGATCGATCCAAATTTTTTCACAGAAGAAGAGAAACAGGCGTGGGCAAAAGATCCCTGGAAAATTAAACCGCAGCGTAAGGAACTTGTGTTACGCAGCAGTGTTTTATCGCTGAATGATTCACTGATTTCAGAAGTGGAATCGACAATTACATTGGGAAGCATGCAGAAAGGACAGCCTGCATTGCAACAATTGATCCTGGTAAAACCACGCTTGTGGTCAGATCAAACCCCGGAATTGTATCGCTTGCGCAGTACCCTGCTGCTTGATGGGAAAATACTTGATGAGACGATTATCCCCTTTGGCATTCGCAGCCTGAAATTTGAACCCGACCGGGGTCTTTTTGTGAATGGAAAGTCGACAAAACTAAAAGGGGTTTGTATTCACCAGGATGCGGGCTCTTTTGGAAATGCAGTGCCCATTGCTGTGTGGGCCTATCGCCTTGGCTTATTAAAGGAAATGGGCTGCAACGCTATTCGTCCGAGCCATCATCCTTTTGCTCCGGAATTTTATGATCTCTGTGACCAAATGGGCTTTTACGTTTTTGATGAGGCATTTGACGAGTGGACCCGTGACTGGACTTTCAACTACACTGAGAATACGCGTGGTAAGGCAAAATATGGCTACCATTTGTATTTCAACGAATGGCACGAAACAGACTTGCGCGACATGTTGCGTCGCGACCGGAATCATCCGAGTGTGATCTTATATAGCATTGGAAATGAGATACCAGATCAATTTAATGATAATGGATGGAAGTTGGCGAAACAGCTGGTAAATATTTGCCATGAAGAAGACCCTACCCGTCCGGTAACATCCGCTTGTGATCAGTCATTCGTTTCCTCACGAAATGGTTTTATGGATCAGTTGGACATTGCCGGTTACAATTACATTGACCGGTTATATCACGACAGCACCTACCTGCCTGAGCACCGGCGTTTTCCACATCGTCTTTTCCTTGGAACAGAAACTACGCATGCCCTCCATAACTGGCTGGGTGTTCGTGACAATGTATATGTGATTGGTGATTTTATATGGACCGGAATAGATTATCTCGGTGAGGCAGGACCATTTCCGCGACGCGGCAGCAGGTCTGGTAATATTGATCTTGCAGGAGGAAAAAAAGCAGGTTTTTATCAGCGTGCAGCATATTGGCTCAGCGACCCGGTTTTGCAATTGTTTGTATTCACAGGTGAGCGGCCACAAAACGCCTGGCAGGAACAACCCGCATTGCCTAAATGGAACTGGCTTGACACGGCAACACTAACAGTGAGAACTGCAACCAATTGTGATGAAGTGGAGTTATTCCTGAACAAAAAATCTATTGGGAGAAAAGTTATATCGCCAGATCTTTATTTCGGTGATTGGAAGGTAGCTTTTCAAGCCGGAGAAATTACGGCTATCGGATATATCAAAGGGAAGAAAGTAGCCGTTTCAAAACTTGTAACAGCGGAAACAGCAACGAAACTTCAAATCTCAGCAATACCATTATCCATTACAAGTGATGTTGGAGTATACGAAATTACCGTGAAGGATAAAGCCGGTCAGACGGTGATTGATGCGACAAATGCAATCACCGTAAAAGTGGAAGGTGGGGGCAAGCTAATCGGCATTGACAACGGAGACCTGAATTATACGGGGTCGTTTAAAACAGATACACGTAGTGCTTATCATGGGCGACTATTGGTAACCGTACAAAAAACATCGCCAATAAATAAAGCTCAAATTATAGCCACGGCACCTGGCTTATCATCGGGCAGGATTAATTGTCTTTAAATTATTTTCCAGCCCGGATAATCAAAACAATTGAGGAAGCCAGCCACCAGAATGCCTGAATTCCGGCTATTGCCGTAACCCAAATGGGTAGGATCAGATCCAGAAGAAAGACGATACCCAGAACCGCAAACAGGAAACCCATTAGTATGGCAAGCCAACTGAACCATTTCGGGAGAATATCTGATTTTCGCAATATGATGCCCAGTGGAATAAACAGTGCAGGAGCGCCTATGATAAAATAAAGGTGCTGAACGGCATAAATAACATTCAGTCCAATTAAGCTACCCAACGGAGGATCTTTAAACAATACGGCTATGTAGAAAGTAATTTCGATCAGACTGATGGTCATCAGGATCCCTGCCCCGAAAAAAACCATCCAGCCGGCAAGTGTCTGGCCCGCATGGGAAAGAAAAACCAGTGAGAATGCAAATAGGATGATCAAAAACGGACCGATCGTCTGTAGCCATGCGCCCCATAATATGGATGCGTAATACTGATGACCAAAGGATATCAGCTGTTCATAACTGGCGCCCGCCGGTGGGCCCGGGTTGATGTTGAATGAGACAACCAGCATGAGGACTCCTAAAATCCCACAAATTCCGCTGAGTTTTTTTGTATTATTTGTCATAAGTAGGCGAGGTTAATTATTATAGATTCGGGATGGTCAGCCCGCCGTTTGGATTGTTTGTGTACATGAACGACATCAGGAAAAATAGGGTGTTCATACCGGCTGCTTTATATTATAATTGATATATTATAGGGTGATAAATGATATATTTGGATATAAATATATTATATTTAATATAAATTGCAATTAAATACAGTTAATTTAATATATAATCGATGAATAAAACGGTAGAATTGGTTAATCGTTATGCGGAATTTGAAGAAAGCTATCCCGATGCCTCCATGGAAGATTTTTGCAGACACTTTATCGCTTCCAGACGGAATACAGAGACGCTGGGTAATTTATTCGACGGTGAAACACCTCCGAGAGCAGATATCATTCTCACAAAACTAATGGATCGCATTGCAAGAATTCACATGATATATATCCAGATAGCCATGAAGGGAATGAAAATTCAACATTTTGAAGAATTCAGCCTGCTGAGTGCGATCGCTAACCTGAAAAATCCCAGAAAAACTGAAGTGATATACCATACCATTAATGAACTTTCAACAGGCTTGAATCTACTCGCCGGCATGAAAAAGCGGGGGTATATCAATGAACAGGACGATCCGGAAGACAAACGTTCCAAACGTCTCAGCCTGACTCCAAAAGGAAAAAAGATACTGGAGGGTTGTTATGAAAGATTCAGTAAAATTCCGGAATTGTTATTTAGGGATATAAATAACGAAGACATTCAGCTTTGTATTCAGCTATTAAAAAATATCGATTTAAAATTTTCTAAAATATGGCAGCACGATAAGGGCAGATTATTGGAAGAGATTATAGCTCCAAAATAAATTACTGGTTCAAATATGCAACGCAGAGCAAATATTAAAAAATATTCCACGGTATTTTATTTCATACTTTGTTATGGAATATCCTGGTCCGGCGCAAAAGCGACGGACAGGGGATCATTTCCCAGTTTCACGGATCGTCCGGGAAATGTCCTCCATAAGTATTTGGATATCTTTTATTCAACTATGGATTTAAATGGTATATGGCTCCGTTTAAGATCGATGCAAAGCTCACCCAGCAGATATAGGGCACCAACAACCAAGCTGCCGTTTTGCTGAGTCGTGAAAAGGAAATGATGGTTAATATGATCAATACCCACAGTAGGATAATATCCACCAGGGCCAGTCCGGTCTTATGAAAATAGAAGAACAGGAAGCTCCAGATAAAATTTAAAAATAATTGTACGAAGAAAAGCCATAATGAATCCGACCTGTTGTTGGAAGCAGGCTGTTTCCAAATCAGGGAAAGTGCCAATCCCATCAGGATATAAAGTAAGGTCCATACAGGTCCAAATATCCAGTTCGGCGGATTAAAACCGGGTTTGGAAAGCGTACTATACCAACCACTGATATTGGAAGCGGTGGCTAACCCTGCTATAACGCCCACACCCAGGGTAAGAACTAAGGAATACAATAATTTCATAGCTTTTTTTTATATTAGCCGTTATATGAATGTCTCAGAGCAAATTTTTGTTTTAACCGAAGATAGAGTGCCAGGTTAATAAGAAATAATTCAAATCCATAAATAAAATCCTCTACCGGGATGGTCAGGATTCGAATACCCAGATTAAATAAGGGGTTATAACTGACCACAGGGCCTGCAAGACCGGTTCCGGTCAGGATGCCATTTACCAGTAGAAAGGGGATGATCAGCAGGGC
>DATCAO010000376.1:0-2336 GCA_036512575.1 Puia sp. | reverse complement strand
AGCAGCAGAGAGACAAGCGGCGGAAAGGACTGCAGCCGGGATGCGGTAAAGCCCGTCGGCTATGATTTTGAATTTATAATAGGTTTTACTGTAGTCGATCCATTCATTGTTGTACGGCTGCGCAACCGCAAGACCGGCAATCAGGATCAAACACAGTGTAAAAATTTTTCTCATAGCGGTTTAGTTTTTCGGCGGCGGATTATTTTTTAACCGGTTTCTTCTTTATATCCACCAGATCAACTTTTAAGGAAAATACATGAGTATACAGCGGGTTAGACTGGTTGGCCAGGTTTGTAAAAGCGTAATCGATCTGAACATCTCCAACCTTGAAACCGGCGCCTATAGAAGGCTGGTATATCCAGATCTTTTTTTGGTTCGTAGTGTCCCGGTCGTCCAGGGTCTGCTGAAAATTGTTGATTCCGCCTCTTACAAAAAAAACATTATTATACGATAATTCCAATCCCATTTTTGGATCAATACTGATCGGATTGGAACTGACTACTGTATTTCGTTTACCATCGAACGTTATGTCAAAATCTGCTTCTGCCAGCAGACTTAATTTCTTATTAAGCGGAAAATTATAACTGAAGCCAGGAATTAACTGTGGCGCAGTTAATTCCACTGAGTTGGATGGAATATCATTTGAAGTCGCATAAAATACTTCCCGCCATTCCTGACTTATATTATACGACCAGGCATTGAAAGTGGTTGTCACGTCTTTCGCAACAAGTCCGATTTTCCAACGTTCACCGACTACCTGGACCGCAGCATCAAATCCAAATCCCCAGGATGTTGTGAAATCACCGGCCTGTCGATGAATGATTTTGGCGTTGATGCCAAAATTCATTTTCCGGTTTTTTATCCAGTCCACCTGTTGGGCCATGGAAATCAGGAATGCATAATCCGCCGAAGAAAACGTGGTGATATTACTGAAGTCGATACTTCCATCGGGTTGTACAAGAAAAACAGTATTGGGAATATCATCCACTGCAAAGCGCAGCAGGGTCAGACCTAGCGTGCGTTTGTTGTCTTTCAGGGGAAGCGTAAGACTGGCATAATCGTATTTGCCAATGCCTGCAAAATATTCAGCATGCATAAGATTGAGCTGTGGGCTGGTCCGGATATCAGCAATGGCCGCGGGATTCCAATAACCACCCGTTCCATCGGTTACCGAAGCGACCTGTGCGTTGCCCATGGCCATACCCCGGGCACCAGCACCGATATTCAAAAATTCGTTGGAATATTTAGCGAACTGACCCTCGGACCGGTTGCAGATCAGCAACAGCATCAATAAAAATAAAGGGCCGCAGGTTCTGGTTCTCCGGACTACTGAAGTCAATACCATAAACTTAATCTAACGCGTTTTTATTCAGAATATTGCGACATTTTCAGGATGCGAATATCCCTTACTTTTGCCAAAATTCCTCAGATCAATTATGTCGCTTATCGCAGAACTGAAATGGCGGGGCATGCTCCAGGATATCATGCCCGGTACTGAAGAACAGCTTTCCAAGGAAATGACCGCAGGATATATCGGTTTTGACCCAACGGCGGACAGTCTGCACATTGGAAGCCTGGTTCCGATCCTACTATTGGTACATTTGCAAAGGGCTGGGCATAAACCAATTGCACTGGTAGGTGGCGCTACTGGCATGGTCGGCGATCCCAGCGGTAAAAGTGAAGAAAGAAATCTGCTGGAAGAGTCGACCTTAAAAAATAATCTGCAAGGCATACGTAAACAACTGGAAAAATTTCTTGATTTCAGTCAAGCCATTCCGAATGCTGCAGAGATGGTAAACAATTTCGACTGGTTCAGGGAAATCCGCTTCCTGGATTTTATCCGGGATGTGGGTAAGCATATCACCGTCAATTACATGATGGCAAAAGACAGTGTGAAGAAAAGGCTGGAAGGTACTGTGGGTATGAGTTTCACCGAATTTTCCTACCAGTTGGTACAGGGTTTCGATTTTTACTGGTTGTATGAAAACAAACATTGTAAACTTCAGATGGGCGGAAGCGACCAGTGGGGAAATATTACAACGGGAGCGGAACTGATCCGCCGAAAATCCGGTGGGGAAGCTTTTGCTTTTACCTGTCCACTACTCACGAGATCAGATGGCGGAAAATTTGGTAAGACGGAAAAAGGCAATATCTGGCTGGATCCGTTAAAAACTTCACCATATCATTTCTACCAGTTTTGGCTGAATGCCTCTGATGCCGACGCTGAGAAATGGATTAAAATTTTCAGTTTTCTGAACCAGGAAGAAATCAATTCCATACTGGATATGCACAGGAAAAGTCCGGCTTCACGTTTCCTTCAAAAAGCCCTTGCCAGG
>DATCAO010000375.1:0-2066 GCA_036512575.1 Puia sp. | reverse complement strand
CACCATTTCCTTTGCCACTTCAATGGGTTTGGGTGCAAACATCGCTCCGAACATACTGACCGTTAAATCAAAACTTTCATTTTCCAGCTCATACAGGTCACTGGCATCACCTACCTGAAATGTGCAGTTTGCGAGTCCTTCCTTTCTCGCTCTTGCCTTTCCCGCCTCTACCAGATTGCCGGCGATATCCACACCCAATACTTTTGCATGCAGTTTCGCTTCCGGTATTGCCGTGTTTCCATCACCGCATCCCAGGTCGAGAACAGAAAGATCTTTGGTAATGCCCAGTGTAGAGACGAAAGCTGTGCCGCTTTCTCTCATGGCACCGGCAATACGTGTGAAATCACCTTTTTCCCATAATACTTTGTTTGGGTTCGATGTTTGTGTTGTTTGCATGATGTCGGTTTTTTATAACACAAATCTATTCATCGACCCGATGGGAAGTATTGCTGTACAGTCCAGATGCTTTGCTTTAAGGTCCGGTAACCGGTGTTTGTTTCGCTGAAGCCGGAGAACTGCCAAATCGTTCTTTAAAAGACCGGCTAAAATGGGAAACGTTCTGGAAACCACTTTCAAAGGCGGCTTCAGCAACCGTTTTGCCCTGATGAAGCAACAGGAGACGGGCCTGTTGTAGTCTCTTTTCCAGCAGCCATTTTCCCGGCGTGCTGTTGAATTGTTTTTTAAAATCACGTTTGAATGCGGACAGACTTCGGTTGCACAGGGCTGCATACTGATCCAGGTTTAGATTGAAGCAATAGTTGTCATGCATCGTGCGTTCCAGCGAAACAGCCTGTGGTTCGTTCATCAGGGAGCAGAAATAAGACAGGGCCTGTACATTATTGCGGTTGTCCACAATATTTAAAATTAGCTCCCTGAATTTTAATTCCAGCAACGTTTTATCCGGGGTATCCGTACCCGCGAAATAGGCGTACATGGACACAAAGAATGACTTCAGTGTGTCCGTGGCCTCAAGACGGATAACGGGTTCATATTTTTCACTTGTTTTGACAATGGGCGCAGATCTGCTTTTGAGGGTCTCGCAAATGAATTCATCGGGTATAAAAAACAGCACCAGGCAAAAGCCAATATCGAAAAACTGTTCGAGAATACAGGCTCCCTTTCTTACCAGGACACAATCCCCTGCACTTATTTCGTAAGAACCATGCGCGGTATGCCAGACTTTTTTGCCCTCGAGCACATAAAAAATATAATTTTCCTGACTCCATAAATCAGAAAACTTGTTTTTCATCAAACGGGCTTCCGGCGGACAGTTAAAAATGGTAATTAAGGAATCATTGCAGGTAAACTGGCGGCAATACTGGGGATATCCTAATAGGCGTTCCTGTAAATTGACCATAACTCTTTTACTTTTAGTCTCATCCTGAATTTAGCTAAACAACGGCAAACCGGGAAAATAAATTATCCGGCCATCTAGCAATAGATAGCGGAATTTCCTGATGATCACGATTTACACCTTGGTCGAGTTCGTCAAAATCATCCAAATCGTTTATATTTATTCAACCATTGTCTGCTACTTGAAACGGATGGTAATATCAGAAATTAAATGAAGGCGTTTACTATTTTCATCATAGAAACATTAATGATTGTATTTTTTGTGATCATCGCCAAAGCCCAGATTCCTTCGAATTACAAAGGCAAACCATTTTCGGATGATACACTGGGCTTTAAAGGACCACAGGTTATTCCGGGAAGAGTGGAACTGGCCTATTATGATTTCGGGGGTGAAGGCGTTGCTTATCATGACAGCACTACAACGAATGATGGTGCAAAGTTAAATCATGAAGTTCATGATTATGGAAGCCACTGGAGACCCGGTATTCCTTACCATATTGCCTTCTTCAGAGAGAATGAAGGCGTTGATATTTCCTATACAAAAGACTGGGCCGATTATAAAAAGCCTAACGTCGTTGAACCCATGGTGAATCAATTGTACATCGGCCAGACCGCTGATATCTGGCATTTCAATATCAACAAAAATAACGTCAGGATGAAGTCTGTTTATCAATTCGGCCGCCTGCAAAGGATGAGGACAGGAGGCAACCATT